>CACXDE010000239.1 GCA_902766305.1 uncultured Ruminococcus sp.
CATATACATTCACACCTAAGGCAGCAGGTACCTACAACCTTAAGATCAATGTCAAGGATTCAGAGGGTACAATTGTTCAGAAGGAATTTGAGGTAACAGCAAACGGTTCACCTCTTGCAAACAACTCAACAATCAGCGCAGCAAGCGTAGCAGTTAACTCTGCTGTTACAATTACAGCTAAGGCAACAGGCGGTTCAGCTCCTTATAAGTACGGCTACTACTATAAGAAGTCAACCGACAGCACATGGACAAAGCTTTCAATTGTTAACGGTTCTGTATATGTAACCAATACATCATATCAGTTCAAACCGACAACAGCAGGTACTTATAATATTAAAGTCAATGTCAAGGATGATTCCGGCGCAATTGCTTCTAAGGAACTCCAGGTAAAGGCTACCGGCGCAGATCTTATAAACAGCTCAACAGTAAGCTCAACAAGCGTAGCAGTTAACTCTGCTGTAACAATTACAGCAAAGGCAAGCGGCGGTTCAAGCTCTTATAAGTACGGCTACTACTACAAGAAGTCAACCGACAGCACATGGACAAAGCTTTCAAATTCTAACGGCTCTGTATATGTAACAAATACATCCTACAAGTTTACTCCTACAGCAGCAGGTACATATAACCTGAAGGTAAATGTTAAGGATACAGCCGGAACAGTTGCATCCAAGGAATTTACTGTAAAAGCAACGGGCGGAACAGCTCTTACAAATAATTCAAAGATCAGTGCGACAAGTGTTACAGCAAACACAACAGTTACTCTGACAGGTGTTGGAGCAGGCGGTACAAGCCCCTACAAGTACGCTTACTACTATAAGAAGTCAACTGACAGCTCATGGACAAAGGCGTACGTTACATCAAGCGGTTCTGCATATACAAAGTATGATTCCGTAACCTTCAAGCCTACATCAGCCGGAACGTACGATGTAAGAATCAACGTCAAGGATCAGTACGGCGAAGGTCAGGTTGTTTCCAAGGAGTTTACACTTACAGTAAAGGCATCATCTGCTTCTCTAACAAACAGCTCTACTGTAAGCTCTACAAGTGTATCGGCTAACACACCAGTTACTCTTAATGGTAAGGCAAGCGGCGGTACAAGCCCCTATCTGTATGCTTATTACTACAAGAAAGCGTCAGCAACTTCATGGGAGAAGCTTATGGTTATTGACGGATCTGCATATAGTTCAAATACTTCATGCAAATATACACCTAAAGCTGCCGGCACCTACAGCCTCAGAATCAACGTAAAGGATAACAGCGGAAGCGTTGTTTCTAGGGATTTCACGCTGACAGTTAAGTGATAGGTTTTAAGACCGCTAAACTGATTTAAAACAAAAATCGGCTCATTCGAGGATATCGGATGGGTCGATTTTTCTGTAATGGTAGAAACTGAAAAAATTTAAATAATTATGTCATATATTTCTTTTTCGGAATTATGATTGGTGTTTTATACATTATAATTCATAATTAGCATAATCTTTACGAAAGTAGTATCTACATGATGTGAATAAATAAGTGATTGATATTTACTGAGTGAATTTTATTTTCTATTGTTAATTATATAAGGCACACAGACTGATAAAGGAGAGAAATATGCAGATAGCGATTTGTGATGACAATGAGATATTCCGGCAGGAGCTGAGAGAATATCTTGAAGAATACAAGGATGAAAAGAATATTTGTATGGAGCTTTGCGAGTATTCAAATGGGAATGATCTTTTGCAGGCAGATATAAAGCACGATATAATATTTCTTGATTATCGTATGGAAGGCGAGAACGGTCTTGATATTGCAAAACAGATCCGCATGAGAGATAAAAAATGCGGGTTGGTTTTTGTTACAGCATTTCCGCAGTTTGTATTTGACAGCTTTGAGGTACAGCCTTTCAGGTTTATAGTTAAACCGGCAGACAAGGAAAAGGTATTTGAAGCTGTGGAAAGCTATGTCAGACAAATGAAAAATAACAGACCTGTCAGTATGATAGAAGACGGGAAGCATATTACTGTTATGGCAGATGATATTGTATATATTGAGGCAAAAGGAAAGAAATGCCGGATAGTGACTAAAAACAGCGTATATAACATTTCAAATACCTTATCGTCTCTTTCGTCCGAATTGCCGGAATCTAACTTTTATCGGATACACAGATCTCATATTATCAATTTTAAAAATGTAAAAACGATCAGGGGTAATGCAGTTACTATGACAGATGATTCTGTTCTTTCGGTAAGCCGTTCCAAGATCAGGGAATTCAGGATGCACTACTTTGATTATGTAAAGGATAACTATTTTTGATTGTATAGTCAGGGGGATATATGCTTAGAATACTTATGAATGTTTCCGGGATAATATTGATACTTATCTCTGTTATGTTCCTGAGCCTGAATATTTTTGACGGACAAACGTCTGCAAAAAAGGTTCTGACAGGAGGCGCAATATTTTTACCGATAGTTGGAGTAATGTTTTTGTTGACATGGGATGAGAATATTATTTATATTCCTGTTGTCATGTTTGCCGGAAATTTGCTTATCCGTTTTATTACAAGTAATCTGAAGCTTTCTTCAATAATTTCAACATTTTTGACTATTTTTTTCATAAATACAATGACAACGGCAATGATAGCGATTTTGTTTTCGCTTGCTAAACCACAGCAGCAGATCATTGAGGTTTCAATAAATGTGTTATCGACATCATTGTGTATTCTTATCAGCTTATCGCCGGCTGCACAGGAGTTAAGATATCTTATTGTGTGGACTCCTGTCAGTATAAGACGGCTGATACTTGCAATACTGTTTTGCTGCTGCACGTTATCAATTCTTATGGTGAACAATACGCTTACTCATCATCCGGGCGGCGGAATGAGACTGCTGAAAGTACTGCTGCTTTCACTGATGCTGCTGATTTTTATTGTTCTGCCGATATTGATATCGTATTCTGTGACTAACAGGAGCATAAAAAGAAAATCGGAAGAATATGAAAAACAGTTAAAAATACAGCTGAGGCAGTATGAGCTTCTTTCTGAGTCAAGTAAAGAGATCAGGTGTATAAGGCACGATAACAATAATCTAAGAATAGGTCTGATAAAGCTTATAAAAGACGGCAGGACGGATGAGGCACTGAAAATGTTAGAGGATGATAATAATATATTAAGCGGTTCTCTGATGAAATATGATACCGGAAACGGAATTGTAGACGCTTTGCTGACGGAAAAACATATACGTGCAGAAAAAAACCGCACCCGTATTATATTTGAGGGTGCGGTAAACGACGATTTAGAACCGGCTGATCTTTGCGTTATTTTCGGAAATACCGTTGACAATGCGATAGAAGCCTGTGAAAAAATACCTGATGATGAAGAAAAAAGTGTACATATCAGATCAATAAAAAAATCAGGTATGATGGTAATAATTGTAGAAAATCCTGTTGGCAGAAAGGTAGAAATACGCAATGGTCTGCCGCTGACATCCAAAAAAGATAAAAAATCACACGGTTTCGGATTGTACTCTCTAAGAAAGGTCATAAAGAAATATGACGGTGAATTGGATATATCATGTACTGACAGTGAATTTAAAATCTGTATCAGTTTATTGCTGTCTGCTGACTCAGATTGATTTAATCCTCTGAGCCGCAAGCATTACTGCCGTCTTTCCGGTATGAAAATGCAGGCTTCCCTGCATCCATACGGCGAACGGTTCTCTCAGAGGTGCATCTGCTGATAATTCAATCGACGAACCCAATGTGAACGCACCGGCAGCCATGATTACCTTGCTGTCATAACCTGGCATATCCCATGGTTCAGGCGTAACAAAGGAGTCTATAGGCGAAGCGGCTTGTATTCCCTGACAGAATGATATAAGTCTTTTTTCATTTTCAAGCAGAATAGCCTGTATTATGTCACCCCTTGCTTCATTGTAGGCGGGGGTGACTTTGTATCCCAGAAGCTCAAAAACAGCAGCAGCAAATACAGCGGTTTTCAATGCTTCACCCGTAACGTGCGGAGCATTGTATGTTCCTAAGAAAAGCTCTCTGTTCTGACCGAGCGTACAGCCTATTTCCTTTCCTGTTCCGGGAGTAGTAAGCCGGTATGAGCATGCTTCAACTAAATCATGTCTTCCGGCAATATATCCGCCTGTAGGCGCAATTCCGCCGCCCGGATTCTTAATAAGAGAACCTGCCATAAGATCGCAGTATTTTCCGGGAGCAGTCATTTCAGTAAATTCCCCATAGCAGTTGTCGAGCATTACGATACAGTCCGGGGCAATGCTTTTCGACAAATCGTATATTTTTTTGATATCGCTGTTAAGCAGAGTAGGGCGAAGGCTGTAACCTCTTGAGCGCTGTATATATACCATTTTTGTATCAGACCTCAGGGTTTTTCGTACTCCTTCATAATCAACTGTCCCGTCGGAAAGAAGATCGAGCTGCTGATATTTGATTCCGAAATCCTTGAGCGAACCGCTGTAATGCCCGCCCAGACCAATTACGCCCTGTAATGTGTCATACGGTATTCCAGTAACGCTCAGCATTGTGTCACCCGGACGAAGGACACCGAACAGTGCAACCGTAAGAGTATGTGTTCCGCTGGCAAAATTATGCCGTACAAGAGCGTCCTCTGTTTCGAGTACCTCTGCATATATTCTGTCAAGCACATCTCTTCCTCTGTCGCCGTATCCGTAGCCGGTAGAGGCAGTGAAGCAGCTTTCGCTTACCTTTGCATTCTGAAAAGCTTTCAGCATTTTAAGCTGCTGATATTCAGTTATCCTTTCAATTTCTTCAATATAAGGCGAACACATTTTCATCGCCTTGTCACCAAGACTGATTATATCATCAGAAAGGTCAAAAAAATCGTTATTCATCTTTTCCATCCTTGTTTTCTTATTTTATTGAATATGGTTCTGCTAAATGCCAGAGAGGTTCTTCCACAATAGCATCAACCCTTATCCCTTCATTTGTATATTCCTCATTTTGCAGAGCACCGGACTTCCTTAATGCTGCAATGACATTTGCCTTATCAAACGGTACTAAAAGATGATACTGCCTCAGCTTGACAGGCAGATTTTCTTCTATTTTGCGAAGAAGTTCATCAATGCCGAAGCCTTCCTTCGCACATATGCGTACAGAATCCTTTCCAGCAGGAAGGTCATAAGGGTTGCTGACAAGATCGCATTTGTTA
>CACXDE010000240.1 GCA_902766305.1 uncultured Ruminococcus sp.
GAAATTTATGAAGAATAAAATTTCAGGCAAGTATTATCTTTCCCTTGCCTCACTTTGCATGATGATCGTTATTGTATTTACTGCATGTTCAACATCCAAGGAGTCAATAACCGCCTCTGATTTTGAATCAAAAGCATCTGCAAGATCACTTGTTGTCAAAAATACCATAAGTTCATATGAGGGTATGGATCATATACTCAGCAGTAACAGTGCTTTCAAGCTTACTGAGGCTGAGGATGAGATTCTCTGGTCGATGGATTTTCTTGTTGCAAACAGTTCTGAAAATGCCGCACGTATGTATCAGACCAATGTAAATACATTTGAAAATGAATCTGATTCCGGTATTCATTCTTCCATAAAAGCAGGCAATTACGGAACATATGAAAAAATAAGCGGCGGCAAATATATGTATGTTGCCTACGTTGATTCTACTATGATCTATGTAAATGCTGATGAACAGTACAAGGATGAAATAAAGGCGCTTATTGAAGATATAGGATACTAAAAATAACATAAAAAATATATCGGACTGCCGCATTGATTTAGTGCGGCAGTCCCTTATTTTATAATTATAATAAATATCACTATGGTAAGTGCTAAAACACTACTTTCCGTTCATTATCAGCATTTTAAATTACTTTAAAATGATCGAAAGATATCTTCCGTCAAAAGGCTGCCCCCAACCATGTGTATCATCCCATTCATATTTCGGAATATCATCCACTTTTGGCAAAGTAATATTACTAATTTTGAGTATCTTGCTATCCTCTTGCAAATATTCCTTCGTTTCGGGTGAATCAAGTTCTAAAGCCGTATAAGCATATTCCATTGCAATATCATAAATCGAATGCATAATTGTATTAAGATCAGCATCAATGTCAGGAGTTGGAAGTAAAGAAGTAAAATAGTCATATTCCTTTTCTGTCAAATAGTCAAATTCTGATGAATTAAAGTCATTTGCCTCAAAAAGATATTCAGGAATAATCTCCATATAGCGGTATGCACTATTATCAATATAGTCGCTATCATCAATAATCTTCCACATCATATCGGCAACAGCTGACATATCCTTATAGGGATATTTGTAAGTGACATAACGCTCAAAACACATAATAGCGTAGGTCACTCGCCCTCTGATTGAGAGAGCATCATAAATTGTTTTCATAGCATTATCTCCTATTCAATCCAACCCGTATAATTTTCCTTGATTTTACCCTTGTATGCGTAGGTACAGTTCTCACATGATTTTTTTGCTTTTCCCATAGACTTTGGTTTGGTGCTGATAGTATAAATTCTCATATGTGCTAACTCGACGCCATTATGCAATGCCCGATTTATTGCATCTGCTTCGGCACAATTCCAAGGAGTCGGAAGACCGTTAAGCGATTTTTTAGGCAGAATCGCTCTCAGAGTGGAGTGTATAGTATTCTCGAATTTATCTATGCCGCCGTTTCTGCCAAAGTATAGATTTCCGGTCAATTCGTCAAATACAACACAAGCTGTATTGAACTTATCCCTTTTCCTATTTGATACGTTATCAGGCATACGAGAGACTACTTCTTAAGCCCAAGACACGAGCTGTTTTTTCAAATTTTCAGGCTTCATGCCCTGTTCTATTTTTTGTCCTTTTGTACCTTTAAACTGGTGGCTATCACTTTTACTCATTTCGTTGCCCTCCCTGCAAACACCTTGCTTGTCTTACTGGGATAGGCAAGAATAGTAACATCCTGTTTTTCAAGCTCTTTGAAGCACTTGTAATTAGCCGAACCATAGACGATGATTGTATGGGGGTGAAGCCGCCTTACTAACTCTTTCAGTCCCTCCTCAAAGCGTTCACGGTCTTCGAGCCTACGGGGACTGCCGCCGACAGTACCGATAGCGACAATGCTATTTTTCGGAATACCATCGAAGCAATAATTGTATGTCTCGGGCGTTCCCCAACGAACATTATTTATTACTTTATTTCCGCATATTGTTCCATACCAATAACCAAAGGCTCTCATACGGTATGTATTCCAATATTTTAATGGAACAGGGAAATCCTGAAAGGTCGAAAAATCCGGTGTGACTATTCCTGAAAAATGGCAGAGAATCTTATAAGCATAATTTGTGTTAAACCAAATACCGTTTTTTGAATCAAACTCATGGTCATCTTCATAAAAACAAACGAAAGCCATATGAATAAAGTCTTTGTTTCCGTTTCTCAACTGCTGACGATAGATTCTTTTAGCTTCATCATAAGTGATGATCATGCAGGGAACACAATCTGTCGTAGTGGGACAATATGGAATGTCGTACCTGGAACAGCTAAAATCAGCCCCTGATACCATATAAGATCTCCACCAGACATCTTTAATGCCTCTACGAATTATATTCAATTTTTTTGTCAAAATATAAAACCTCCGGTTTATAAAAAATTCGAGCATTTTGCTGAATTTCTATACCCCCGAGGTTTGGTTTGAATTGCTCAAGTTCAAATGGCAACATTAATTTATTATTCCCGGTGGTGTGATTTTCTATTATTCATTTAATTCTTCCGATTCAGGAGTTTGTCCTGCTTCTTCGTTTTCGTCTGTAATATCATCCTGCTGGTCTGTTTCTTCATTATCGTTCGGATCTTCATGCGGAACACGGGCGACTGTTGCAACCTTGCTTCCGTCCACTGTCTTCATAACGATAACGCCCTTTGAGTATCTTGAACATATACGTACTGACTGGGCTTCTATCCTTATTATTACGCCGTTGTCGGATATCATGATAATATCATCGTCAAGGTCAACAGCCTTTATCGCCGCAACACTGCCGAATTTTTCTACAGGATAATTCTTTATGCCGAAACCGCCTCTTGACTGCATTCTGTATTCAGACTGACTTGTCAATCTTCCGTAGCCAGTTTCAGACACAGTAAGAACAAGCGCGCCCTCACGGAGTACGGACATACCTATTACATAGTCATCGTCTCTCAGAGTCAGTGCCTTTACACCTCTGGCAGTTCTTCCCATGGAACGAACATCAGTTTCATTGAAGCGGATAGCCATACCGTTTTTAGTTGCCGCCAAAAGCTCATTATTGCCGTTCGTAAGTCTTACCCATGTAAGCTCGTCATCGTCATCAAGTGATATAGCGTTAAGTCCGCCCTTACGGTTTGAATAAAATTCCTTAGTAGCTGTACGCTTTATGATACCCTTCTTTGTTATCATAACAAGGTACATATCTTCATCGCCATTCTCTGGCACCTTTATCATTGAAGTAACCTTTTCGTCACTCTGCAAAGGAAGAAGATTATTTATATTCATTCCCTTTGAGGTTCTTGAGCCTTCTGGTATTTCATAACATTTAAGTCTGTAAACCCTGCCAAGATTTGTAAAGAACAGTACATAATCATGTGTGCCTATTACAAACATATCTGTAGCGACATCCTCATCACGTCTGTTCATGCCGCTTATACCTCTGCCGCCTCTGCGCTGTGTATGGTATGTATCCATCTTCTGACGTTTTACATAACCTAAGTTTGTCATAGTAACAACACAGTCTTCATAGGGGATAAGGTCTTCTATATCAACCTCGCCGCTGACTGCCGCTATTTCAGTTCTTCTTTCATCGCTGAACTTTCTCTTTATAACTCCAAGCTCACTCTTTATTATTCCTAAAAGCCTTTCGCCGTTTTCAAGAATATCCTTAAGATCAGCTATTTTTTCTCTGAGTCCGAGAAGCTCTTCTTCTATCTTTTCTCTTTCAAGACCTGACAGCTGACCAAGACGCATAGATACAATAGCCTGCGTCTGAACCTCATCCAGACCGAATCTTTCGCCCAGTCTTTGCTTAGCTGTAGGCGTATCCTTTGAGGAACGTATGATACTTATGACTTCATCAATAAAGTCTATTGCAACCTTCAAACCCTCAAGAATATGCTCTCTTTCCTGCGCCTTTCTGAGATCATACTGAGTTCTTCTTGTTATTACCTCTACCTGAAAGTCAATGTAGCTTTGAAGTATATCCTTTATATTCAGTATCTTAGGAACGCCGTTTACTATAGCAAGCATTATGATACCGAACGTAACCTGCATCTGGGAAAACTTGAACAGATTATTGAGTACTATCTGAGGAGAAACTTCACGCTTTACGCTTATTTCAATGTGCATACCGTTTCTGTCGGAATGATCCTCAATACCGGTAATACCCTCTATCTTCTTATTCTTTGCCATATCGGCGATACTTGTAACAAGCTCGGCTTTATTCACCTGATATGGTATCTCTGTTACAACGATCTTGAACCTGCCGTTCTTTTCTTCGACTATTTCAGCCTTTGCACGGACTGTTATCTTTGCACGTCCTGTTGCATATGCGGCTCTTATACCGCTTTTTCCCATTATTATACCGCCGGTAGGGAAGTCAGGTACCTTGATATAGTGCATTATTTCATCAAGGTTTGCATCCGGATTATCTATTACAAAGTCAACAGCGTCAATTACCTCTCCCAGATTATGAGGGGGAATATTCGTTGCCATACCTACGGCAATACCCTTTGATCCGTTTACAAGAAGATTAGGAAATCTTGAAGGAAGTACAGATGGCTCCTTACGGCTGTCATCATAGTTAGGTATAAAGTCTACAGTTTCCTTATCTATATCAGTCAGCATTTCTACTGACATTTTACTCATTCTCGCCTCTGTATAACGGTATGCGGCAGGCGGATCTCCGTCTACAGAACCGAAGTTGCCGTGACCGTCAACAAGTGTATAGCGCATTGAAAAATCCTGTGCAAGTCTTACAAGCGCATCATACACCGAACTGTCACCGTGAGGATGATAACGTCCCAGAACATTACCGACCGTTGTAGCACATTTTTTATAGGGCTTATCAGGCGTAAGATTATCCTCAAACTGTGAATAAAGTATTCTTCTGTGAACGGGTTTCAGTCCGTCTCTCACATCAGGCAGTGCTCTTGATACTATAACAGCCATTGAGTACTGCAAGAAGGATTCTTTCATTATGTGTTC
>CACXDE010000241.1 GCA_902766305.1 uncultured Ruminococcus sp.
ACAGGACGGAAGGTATAACTCTCCCCTGCCTCCTGCATATGATATGCCGCAAAATTTGCAAGTGTATTCTCCCTGTATTCGTGCACAGGATGAACAGTCATTCCCGACGGCTTATTGAAAACAATAACATAATCATCTTCATAAGCAACCTCTACCGAAAGAGGATTTGCCTTTATAAATACATCATCCTTCGGCAGAGATAAGACCACCTCGTCTCCGCCATGAATAATGTCAATACTTCTGATAAGCTTTCCGTTTGACGTAATTCCGTTTTCCGTATGTTTAAGCTTTGTCAGAGTGCGTGCTGAAACATCACAGTTTTTTCTCAGAAACTGCTTCACGGTTATTTCAGCTATTTCTGGCGGTACAACAAATCTCATACTTCATTCTCCGAATCAATTTTAAGAATATCTGTAAGACTTTTTATGCTATAATCACACAAAGGATGAGGCATAGATACTTTTCCTTCCGGGTCAAACAAACAGGTGTCAAGACCGGCATTTCTTCCGCCCTGCATATCAGAAGTAAGGGAATCACCCACAACAAGAATTTTTGTTTTGTCCTTTTCATTTACATCCGACAGAACATATTCAAAATAGTCCCTGTCCGGCTTGTTCATTCCTATCTCATCAGAAATATATATCTTATTTATGTATTTCGTCACGGAAGAAATAGAAAATCTTCCCTTCTGTACAGCAGTAAGACCGTTTGTAATGATGTCTATCTCATATACCTGTGACAGTCTTTTTAAAGTCTCTTCACTTTTGGGAAGAAGTATTGCCTGGTGTGAAAGCTCCTCGACATATCTGTCCGCTAATATATCCGCATCCGAAAAGCCGTCAAAGCATTTTTCAATAAGCTCCCGGAATCTCTGAACTCTGAGTTCGCTTCTTGTAATACGGCTCATCTCAAACTCTTTCCATAAAGCCGTATTGATAGCTGAAAAATTCCTGTTTATTTCAGCATTATACTCCAGACCATAATGAACAAGTGAATTTTTCAAAGCCTGCGCTTCGCATTTCGGAAAATCAAAAATGGTATCATCCGCATCCATAAGCAAGGTAGTGTATTTCATATTAATGTACTCTCACTTTCCGCCAAGTATTTCCTTTGTAAAATCCACCATTCCGCCGTAATTTTCTATCTTATCCTCCGGTATGCGGTATCCCGTATCCTTCCTGCCTTTCCCGGGTGCTTTTTCAGGCTTACCTGATGATACATCACAGAAGCTTCCGGCTGTTAAAAACGATTTATTTCCGTCACCGATAACACCAACCGTACAAAATGCGCCTGTTCCAATATCGCTTACAAATTTCCAGTCTTTTACGTCACACTGACCAAAGCTGTTATCACCCGCCGCCATTACCTTCCCGTCATACGTCAGGGCGGCAATATGCTTTTTTCCGGCGCAAAGCTTTTTTATCAGCTTCCACCTGCTGATATCTATATCATTTCTTCCGCCCGCATAGCTTACACTGCCGTCCGATGACAAATACAGGGCAAAATCATCGCATACACATATCATAGGCTTTACACTGAAATTATCCTCTAAAAGCTTTTTTTCTTCTTCGCAGTTCAAAACATACAGGGATTCTATATTGACCATTTCATCACGTCCTTATGTTACCGGATAGGTTATTATAACAATGCGCCCACTTCTGCATAGGAAGTGAGCGCCGCATTTATCAGACAGCGTTACGCTTTGAAGTTTTTTTTCTGTCGTTTTTTGAAGACTTTTTCTTTGCCTTTCCTCTTTCGACAACGGGTTCACCGGTTCCGATAACTGCTTCTGCGGTTATAATTATCTTTGAGATAGTTTCATCAGAGGGGGCTTCATACATAAGGTTTTTCAGCAGTTCTTCCATTATAGAACGCAGACCTCTTGCGCCTGTATGACGCTCAATAGCCTTTTTAGCAACCTCAAGAAGTGCATTTTCTCCAAATTCAAGAACGACCCCGTCCATCTCAAACAGCTTTTTATACTGCTTTATAAGAGAATCCTTAGGTTCCTCAAGAATACGCACAAGAGCATTTTCATCAAGTCCGTTAAGAGCAGTCAGAACAGGCAGACGTCCCACAAGCTCCGGAATAAGTCCGAACTTTACAAGATCCTGAGGTATTACCTCCTGCATCCAGCTTGTTGTGTCAAGCTCCCTTTTCGTTTTAATATCCGCATTAAAGCCGAACGAAGACGAACCCATACGCTTTTCGACTGTCTTTTCAAGACCATCGAAAGCACCGCCGCATATAAACAGTATATTTGTGGTATCTATCTGTATAAATTCCTGCTGGGGATGTTTTCTTCCTCCCTGCGGCGGAACATTGGATACCGTTCCTTCAAGGATCTTAAGCAGTGCCTGCTGTACACCTTCACCGCTGACATCTCTTGTAATAGAGGGATTTTCCGATTTACGGGCTATCTTATCTATCTCGTCAACATATATGATACCGCGTTCTGCTTTTGAAATATCAAAATCTGCCGCCTGTATCAGACGAAGAAGAATGTTTTCGACATCCTCACCCACATATCCGGCTTCTGTCAGCGTTGTGGCATCTGCAATTGCAAAGGGTACGTCAAGTATCCTTGCCAGAGTCTGCGCCAACAGTGTCTTACCAACACCAGAGGGACCAAGCAGAAGAATATTACTCTTGTTAAGCGCAACATCCTCCTCGCCGCGGTAATTTATCCTCTTATAGTGATTATATACTGAAACTGCTAAAGCGATTTTGGCTTCATCCTGTCCGATTACATATTCATCAAGAAGCTTTTTGATCTCCATGGGCTTCGGCAGTTCATCGAAATCAAGAAAGAACTCCTCGTCAAACTCGTCGTCATATCCGTCATTTCTCAGCAACGAAGAACAAAGCGAAACACATTCATCACAAATGTACGCTCCGCCCGAGCCCTGGAACAATCTTCCGACAAGCTCCTGGGGCTTTCCGCAGAAAGAACATGACAGACCTCTTCTTTTGTCATTTATGTCAGGCATCTATGCTGCTCCTATCATCTCTTAGTAATTACCTTATCAATCAAACCATATTCAAGTGCCTGCTGTGCCGTCATGAAATTATCGCGCTCTGTATCTCTTGCAATAACATCATAGGGCTGTCCGGTATTCTCTGAAAGAATAGTATTAAGCTTTTTCTTTGTCTGAATAATATGATCGGCATGAATCATTATATCCGTTGCCTGTCCCTGAGCGCCGCCGCTTGGCTGATGGATCATAATATCACTGTTGGGAAGAGCAAATCTTTTGCCCTTTGTGCCTGCTGCCAAAAGGAAAGCACCCATACGTGCTGCCATACCCATGCAGATCGTAGAAACGTCACACTTTATATACTGCATCGTATCATAGATAGCCATACCGTCAGTAACACTTCCGCCCGGGCTGTTGATGTAGAGACTGATATCCTTTGAAGAATCCTGTCCCTCAAGATAAAGAAGCTGAGCAACTATAAGGCTTGCCGTTGTGCTGTTAACCTCTTCAGTCAGCATTATGATCCTGTCATTAAGAAGCCTTGAATAAATATCATATGAACGCTCGCCTCTGTTTGTCTGTTCAACAACATAAGGTACTAATGCCATATTCATTATCTCCTTTATATCATTATTGTCAGATGACTGTAAAATAAACAGTCCGCACCGTATTTTACAGTCATCCTCTGTCTATCATTCACCGGCTGCCTCTACAGCATTCTCCTTTACAAATGCCATAGCTCTTTCTGTTTCGATATCACCTGCTACATCTCTCGGTCCGAATACTGCCTTTACTCTTGCAGCGTCAACCTTATATGTTTCTGCAAGCTCGTTATACTTAGCTTCGATATCCTCATCGCTTGCCTTCATATCTTCAAGCTCTGCGATCTTTTTGAGTGCAAGTCTGAGCTTAACCTGTGATTCTGCTCTGTCACGGTATGTATCACGAAGTCTTTCCTCTGTCATACCTGTATACTGCATATAAGTATCAAGGTCAAGTCCCTGTGAACGCAGGTTCATACCAAACTCGTCAACTATACTGTCAAGCTGATTTTCATACATTGCCTCAGGTATCTCACCCTCAAGCAGCTCAATAAGCTTATCAGCAATCTGACTTTCCTTGCTGCCTTCAGCCTCTTCTTTTCTGCTCTCTTCAAGTTTAGTCCTGAGATCAGCCTTATATTCATCTACTGTATCAAATTCGCTTACATCCTTTACAAATTCATCGTCAACCTCAGGAAGCTCGTGCTTCTTTACCTCATGAAGCTTGATCTCGAACTGTACAGCCTTGCCCTTAAGCTCCTCAGCCTGATAATTCTCCGGGAACGTTACATCAATAGTAAACTCCTCGCCTGCCTTATGACCTACAACCTGATCCTCAAATCCGGGGATAAATGTACCGCTGCCAAGAGTAAGATTCTGATTTTCAGCCGTGCCGCCTTCAAAAGCTTCGCCGTCAAGAATGCCCTTGAAGTCTATTACAACTACATCCTCATTTTCAGCAGCCTGATCCTCAACAGATACAAGACGGCTGTTTCTCTTCTGTACCTTCTTGATCTCTTCTTCTACATCTTCGTCAGTAACATCAAGTGAAACAGGATTAAACTCTATACCCTTATAATCCTTGATCTCAACCTCAGGCTCTACTGTGATAACAGCCTTGAATACAAGACCGTCCTTGCCTGCTTCTTCGATATCAAGATCAACCTTGTCTCTTATAATATTAAGACCAGCTTCCTCAGCTGCCTCAACTATAGCAGCGGGATAAAGATTCTTGATAGCATCCTCATAGAACACGCCTTCGCCGTATTCCTTTTCGATAAGTCTTCTCGGTGCCTTACCCTTTCTGAAACCGGGAATATTTATCTTCTTTACCTCTCTTTTATAAACGGCATCTACAGCCTTCATAAAAGTTTCGCCGTCGATCTCAACAACGAGTTCATAGCGGTTTGTTTCGACCTTGTTTGATGATTTAAGTGTCATTTTATTTTCCTCCGACCTGAGCTTTCCCTGCTCTTTTTTCTTCAGCGGTATTTCCGCAGTCTGCTTCAAGGCGTCCAACAGCTCTATAAAGAACCATCCCGGGCGGCTGAGCCGCAATCAATAAAGCAAACCATGTTATATTATAATACAAAACATTCCTTCTGTCAATTATTTTATTTTTTCATATGTTCCAGCCAGCGTGACGCTGGACCCGCACCAGTCTTGCACCAGCGTGACGCTGGACCCGCACCAGTCTTGCACTGCTTTCTTCACAATTCGCAGCTTCTATGAATCACGGGCTGTG
>CACXDE010000242.1 GCA_902766305.1 uncultured Ruminococcus sp.
GTCCTGACCCTGCACATCTCCACGTCTATTACCACACGAACATTCACAATAATCCCCTCCTTCACTAGTTTGCAAATCATGAATCACATAAATCCCTATCGCTCTTGCATATTCTGGCTGTTTTTTTATTATATCTGCCAGCCTGATACTCATCATCCTCTGTTTCGTATTCATCTCTTTTCACCACTGGTTCTCTGATTGAAATTAGTTTAAAGGATAATCCCTTGCCGCACCATCACACAGATTGAAGAATAACCGCCCGTATTTCTACAATAAATGCAAAAAAGCGGCCGAATCCCATTCTCTGTATCATTTTAAAACGCATCCAGTTCTTAATTATTTATTTCATTATTTCATGTGTCACAATTGACTTCTGAGAATCAGACATTATGTAATATCTCTCTTTAACATTATTTGTAAGCAACCACAATTGGTGCATCCGGTGGAAAGTATGCATACGCTCCAAAGTTAGTATTCCCATCAATCATTACTTCTGTAACTTTCCCCCAATTCCATATCGCAAGTCCTCCACCAACAGCAACTGTTTCTATATTAGTGAAGCCCACTGACTCTAATTGTTTGACAACCATTTTTTCTTTATCACCTTTAAAATCCTCTGCAGATTTACCCGGACATACATATCCTTTTTCGATATAAGACTTCGAATTGAACTTGTCCTTAATGTCACGCAGATAATTCGGTAAATACATACCGGCAACCATAATACCCAATACAATAAAATAGACAGCAACAGCTTTCCAGACTCTCCTGTCCTCTCGATCCTTGTACTCGAGCTCAGCAATCATGGCGTGATCAATAGTGTGCCGTTCTTTTGAGATAAGTTTGTTGATCTTGATATTTACATCACCGTTGTTATATTCTAGCTCATAATCGCAATGTGGACAAAAGAACATTTTTTCCCCATTTTTCGGTATAGCAAGACTTCCTCCACAGTTTGGACATTTCATCGCTGAAATCTTCCCCATCGCAAATAACCCCCCAATCTATTCGGTATTTGTCGTGCACAGTAAATTAGATCTAACCATAATTCATTATGGACCTGTACAATAGACAGAAACAATATGTGGTGTACAGCATCTCTATTTGTGTTGATATCAATAGTATATCGGATTAAGGCCAATTGTATCAGATGCACTTATTAGTTTCCAACGACCCCTTTATTTCCTTTAGTTATTGTGATATAGTGATCAGTATCCTATATTTAACTCCCCCAAAGTGGGGCACATTAGCATAAAAGCAGCGAGATCGGAAAATAGATGGAAACAGATAAAATCAATGTATTTATTCCAAGAAAAACCGCTGAGATCCTAGAGAAGGATGCCCAGTCCTTTGAAATATTTAAAGCTGGCAGTACTGCCCTCAACATGAATCGTTTTCTAAGCCGCATTCTGGTTGGATATTACGATGTATATACATCTACATATAAGCATATGCTCGACCAGATTTCTTCTGTTTTGCAGGAAACCAGCCTGCAGAATACGCTTCAGTATTCGACAACTGCAGAGCTTCTTTTTAAGAAAGTTCTCTTCCCCGAAATGCCAAAGAAGAAGGGGCAACAATCCAAAAGAATTTCTCTTAAACCAACCGCTTCAACCATGTCGATTCTGCTCAATATAGAAAACAATTTAAACGGGGATACCATGTCTCAATATCTGTGTCGGCTGTTCACTTCATACACGTTAAAACCATTAAATGAAAGGGAACACATCATTTTCAAGTCAACATATGATTTTCTTAAGAATGCCTGCAAATCACAACAAGCGATCTCTTTTACACTGTCTTGGGATAAAAGTGTCGTCCATGAGGTTCTTCCTTACTGTATTGATGTGAGCAGAGAAGAACTTCACAATTACCTTCTTTGCCAGGAATATATCCCTGCCCATGATAGATATGAAGCAAGGACTTACCGTTTGAACAGAATTATGCATGAACACTTGTCAGCAAACACAAAGCCCTTTGATCAGGATGTCCAACATCATCTGGAAATGATGAAATGCTATGGTCCCCAATACCCAATTAATGATGATGAAGAATGTTGTGTCCGGCTAACAGAAGAGGGAACCCATCTATTTAACCGTATCTATTTCGGGCGTCCTATCGTTGACCGAATTGAGAAGAAAGGAGATGTGACATACTACTATTTCAAAGGCTCAAAGTTTCAGCTTTACACATATTTCAGACGTTTTGATAAAGATCATGCGATTATTCTATACCCGGAATCTTTACGGATGAAAATGATAGAGTCTTATCAGATTGCCCTTGATAGTTATAAGAAATTAATGCCACACCTGTAATCTCAGCATTCTTTCTTGCAGTAAAAAAGCCAGTGCTGCTCGTTCAGCACTGGGCCATCGTTTGGGCATTTCTTTATTCAAGATGTAATCACGTAGAACGCTCTTGGTTTTCCTCCCTTAACAGTTTTCATTACCTCCGCTTCCCAGAAGGGCAGCACCTCGTCTTTAAAAATCTCTTCAATGATACTTTTGCTTTGTTCATCTTCTTTTAGGAATTTCTCATAATCTGTGATCCAGATACAGACCCCCTTACTCTCTGGTAACCAACTCAAGTCTCTAATCCAATCTTCAAATCTTGAAAATTTCCCTGCACAAGTTGTGGGAAACTGAAGCGCCTTCTCTATCTGTTCCATAAAAGAAACTTTGGTCTGTACCGTTGATCCATCAATTATAGTCTTTAGCAGGTCATCCCTGATCAACAAGTTCAGACCTTCCTTCAAATTCATCTTGTCCACTTTTAACCATATATTATTCATATCCTCACCCCACAATCCTTTCAATCAGTTTAAAAGTTATGTAATGATCATCCGTATAATAAACGTTTCCCAAGTTATCTCTAACAAATCGGCGAGGACCTCTACGTGTAGGGTGCTCTGGATCAAAATCAGGATCATCGCCTAAAGAAAATGCATCATATTCACGATACGATAATTCTTTTCTGTCTTTATCAAAAATAGGAAGATCTTTATCTCTATTTGTAAAGACTTTTCCTGCACTGCTTCCTTCACTCATATTATCCAGTGCTTTCTCACCATCCCATCCACAATCAACATACATCCTAAATGTCTCCTGTGCCTTTTCATGTAACTCATCTACGGTTATCTTTTCAAATTCTCTTCCCGCATCAACAGCATCATTAGCCAAATCAGCTGTCTTTGAAGCATCTGTTACATCATCAGCTACCTTTGCAGTATCTGCAACTTTAGTAGTATCATGAACAGCATCTGCAGCTTCAGCCGCTTTCGCAGCGTCATGTAAATCATCTGTAGCTTCCACAACTTTAGTCACATCATGGACATCATCTACAATTTCTGCAGCTTTATTCATTTCATGCACTACATCTGCGACATCGGCAAATGTATCTATTGTTTTTCCAGCATCTGATGCCGCATCGGCCACAGTCCCAGCCACTTTGACCGTATCAACAAGAGTATCTGCATATTTAAAATATTTTACAGCACCGATAACCGGAACAAGGGCAACTGCATCCAACGCCAAGGTAGCAGGAGCAATTTCACCACTTGGTAAGTGTTGTATAGCATATGTTAGATCCCGTATATCCATACCAATATCCAGATTTGCGGCACTTGCCGCAATGTTTATCGCTACAGAAAGAGCTGTGGGATCCAGGTCCGAGTAATCACCTAGCGCAACTTTTTCAAGACTTTTCATATAATACTCTGGATTCGCTAACACTGAAGGATCAAAGTTCTGTACCGCGTAAACAGTCCAGTCAGCAACTCCACTTGCAGCATTCTGAACATCTGTAGCTCTATCTCCAATCCATTCTCCGGTTGCTGATGCTGCAACCCCAACTCCTTCTCCCACGGCTGTTGCAGTATTCGAGATCCATTCTCCAGTTGCTGATGCTGCACCTCCAACTCCTTCTCCCGCGGCTGTGGCTGTATTCGTTATCCATTCTCCTGTTGCTGACGCTGCACTTCCAATCCCTTCTCCCGCGGCTGTGGCTGTATTCGATACCCATTCTCCTGTCGCTGATGCTGCACTTCCGATTCCTTCTCCCGCAGCTGTTGCAGTATTCGATATCCATTCTCCTGTCGCTGATGCCGCATTTTCTATGTCTCTGCCGCGATCGGTAAACCAGTTTCCTACTGTAGCTAAGGGATTCTCGTTATTCTCCTCTTCATCAGAAGCAAACGCTGTACACGAGATAAGGCCAACAATGATCACCGTGCCTATTAGCCACTTAACTATTTTTTTCATACCGTTTGTCCCCTTTCGTAAAA
>CACXDE010000243.1 GCA_902766305.1 uncultured Ruminococcus sp.
TTGCTGCGCTTATTGTGGAATTATTTACAAGCGGATTTGCCGGGGTAGTATTCGATGAAACGACAAAGCTTTTAGAAACTGTTGCCACAACATCATTGCTGCCCTTTACATCACAGCGTATCTGATATGTACCAACAGACTTTGGCTCATAGTTCAGCGATTTAAGATCACCGAAGCTTGCAATAGCCTTATAAGCAGTGCTGCCGGGTTCAAGAACATAATAGGCATATTTATATGGTGAACTGCCGCCTGTTGCGCTTGAGGTTATTGTAAGTTTATTTCCGAGTGTAAGGTTAGTCGAGTTAAGAGTAAGATTAATAGATATTGGTGTGCTTACGCTGAAAAGCATATTTGCAGTAGCAACCTTTTTATCTGCGTCCGTTGCCGTAACTCTCAGATTATACGTTCCGGCTGAAGACGGCTTGAATGTGCAGGTGCTGTCTGTACTTTCCGAACGTACAGTTCCGAATACAGAAGAACCCTGGGGTGCTGATTCAAACTTATACTTTACCGGTTCCTTACCGTTTGCAAAGGCTGCTATCAGAGTAGCGCTTTGTCCGACCTCTATAGCCGGTTCGTTTGCTTTCAATGTTACGCTGAAAGCATTGGGGTTATTCACAATGTTAAATTTCTGGGTAGTGCTCGCTCCGGCATAAGAGCCTGCACCGGTTATTTTAACTTCTGCTGTACCGACCTCAATATTATTTGAATATGTAAGTGTATAGTCCTTTCCGGCAACAAGGACAACACCTGTAGATTTCGTTATAGTCACTCCCGGCGTCAGCGCACTGCCGGAATATATCTGATCCGGTATCTTAGCAATCGTGCAGTCGGCAAATGTCTGGGGCATAGCCTTCATTCTCACCGTTATATTTATTTCCGGAACACCGGTAATCTGGGCTGTGATTATTGCCGTACCCGGATTGACGCCTATGAGATTGCCGTTTCCTGTAGGCTTAAAAATACTTGTGTCAGAGGATGAAAGTACCATCTGGTCACAGGAAATATAAACATTGGCATCATCAAATTTCTGATTATGCACACGCAGACGGATCGGGAACTCCTTGTCGCATACTATCTGTGAGTCATTCGTATAATTGAGAGTGCAGTCGCTCAGATAACCGGAATAGCATTTTGTCTGCTCTGAGGTTCTCTGGTTTATCTGCGTCAGAACGTCATCATCAACAGGAGTAGCTGTCTTATCCGAAAGAAGAACGCATACATATTTTATGCCGTCCACTTCCACCGAACCGATACCCACCGACTTATATGCTGACGACAGAAGGTATGATGAATACGATGAGTCGCTTTTAAACGATTCAAGCAGTACAGCGCCGCTTGTAACGCCATAGCCTATCATCAGACCTCTGTTATCGGTTTTACTGTTGAGAAAATTTGTGCCGTCCAAGTTGTTTTCATCTGTATAGACTGCAATTTCCGCCGCCTTTTTCATAGCAAGCTCATACAGCTCTGTGTCCATTTCCCAGGCACTGCAATTTTTGCTTGCGCGGTAATCGTTGCACAGCTTGAGAAAAGACGCCGAATCACGGTATCTCCTTATAACATTTACTATTGTGATATCTACAAGCTTTGACGCGGCATCCGCTTCCCAAGGCGTTATCAGCAAAAGCGGTGCAGTCATCAGGACGGAAAGCACCACGCACAATATCCGCCTGAAAATTTTTATTCTCATTTTAACATCACCCTTTCCTGCCGTATCCGGCATATAATACTGATATTCAATAAAACCTAAACTGTTTAGAGTTTCAGAAATCAGGGGCTTTCAGCCCCCGAACCCCTTTTCAAAGGCTCTGCCTTTGGAAACCGCAAGCCTTTGAAAAGGCTTGAGCGAAACTTTTTTAATTATTTAATTGAATATTAGTATAAAATATCGTTTCCCCTTATTTTTATTGTAACACTATCTTTATTTTATTACAATATCATTTTCCGTCACATATGATTTTTTGTTCATTGTTACAATTGATGATTTTATTGTTTGTCTAATTTTTTACAGTGCAAAAAACGAGTCTACCCGGAAAACCCGGATAGACCCGCCGTCATACTCTGTTCAGTTCAAAGCATCAATAGCTCTTATCACTTTACAGTGAGAGTGAACTCCTTGGTTACAGCTGTTCCCTCGCCGTTATTGTCCTTAACATTGATCTTAACATTGTAAGTACCTGCTTTTGAGGGAGTGAATGTAACTGTTGTGTTCTTTGTGTAAGCAGAACCGCTTGCTGTTGTATAAGCCCTTGTCCAGTCGCTTGCTGTTGAAAGCTTATAGTAGTAAGCAAACTTGTACGGCTCTGTACCGCCTGTTGCTGCACCTGTAAGCGTTACTGTTGTATTCTTTGAAA
>CACXDE010000244.1 GCA_902766305.1 uncultured Ruminococcus sp.
AACCTGAATTAGGCATAATAATGAAAAAACACCCTAAATCAATTCTCGCTGGAGAATATGCCTACTATTTACATGGCCTTACGAATGTGATACCTGAAAAATACGACTTGGCGACACCTTATAAGTCGGCAAAACTCAGAGATAATAGAATAAGACAAATATACATGAAAGACGATCTTCTCTTTCTTGGTGTAGAAGAGAAAGACGTAGATGGATGTTTGATAAGAGTATATGACAAAGAGAGAATGCTGATAGAACTCCTGAGGAACAAACACTCTGTGCCATATGATCTGTACAAGGAGATAATTATTAACTACAGAGAAATAATCAGTGATTTGCAGGTGTGGAGAATTCAGGAATATGCATCCATGTTTCCAAAGGGTAAGATGATAAGCCGGGCGCTTGATGAGGAGGTGCTATAACAGTGAATCTCAGGGAAATGATGGATCATTACTATGAAGAAGGACTGACGAGAGAACTTGCATCCGCGAGAGTATGCCAGGACATAGTATTAAAGGCAATCTCGGAAAGCCCTCTCAATCAGAATATAACGATCAAGGGCGGTGTTGTAATGCGTAGCATAACAAACGATAACCGCAGAGCGACAAGAGATATTGATTTTGATTTTATTCACTATTCTTTAAGCGATGATTCTGTCAGGGATTTCGTATCCAAGTTGAATTGTATCAGAGGCGTTAATATCAAGATTGAAGGCGATATAAAAGAACTGAAGCATCAGGATTATCATGGAAAAAGCATAGATGTGGCTATCAGTGATGATTATGGAAATACAGTCAGAAGCAAGCTGGATATAGGTGTCCATAGACACTATGAAATAGAGCAGGAAATGTACTGCTTTGATGTCTGCATGGATGAGCATGGAGCAAGTCTCCTGAAAAATACCAGCGAGCAGTCTTTTACAGAAAAACTCAGATCCCTGCTGATATTCGGACCAAACAGTCGCAGGTATAAGGATATATTTGATATGTATTATCTGAAGGATATCGTTGATAATCGGAAAATGCGTGAAGCAATCGGCTATTTGATTCTGGATGATCCCGGCATGCGCGAAAGTTCGCTGCAGGACATTGTAAAGAGAGTGTCTGATACATTCGATAATGAGCTGTACTTAAACAGAGTTTCAAATTCAAGACAAAGGTGGCTTGATGAGGATATTAAGGATATTACTAACGGAATAATCAACTACATTTCAGAATTATGGCGATAGTTATAAAGAAAATAAAACTACTAAATTACAAACGCTTCCGCAATTATGTGATTGAACCGAACGACAGAATAAACATTCTCGTTGGCGACAATGAGGTCGGTAAAAGCAGCGTTTTGGAAGCTATCGATTTGGTTGCGAGCGGAAACGTGCGGCGAGTAGAGACGATGGGATTAGACCGTCTCATTAACATTGATGCAATCAAAGATTTTAATGTGGGTGATCGTTCCTTCGATAGCCTTCCAATCCTGCGCATTGAACTTTATCTTTCTGGAGATTTCGACCATACAATGAACGGAAAGAATAATACTGATGGCGTTACTTGTGACGGTATCAGGTTAGTGTGTGCGCCAAATCTGGATTACCGCACCGAAATTACCGAAGCGCTCGCAGCTCATCCGGATTATTTCCCATACGATTATTACTCCGTGCGCTTCTCTACTTTCGCTGATGAAGGCTATACAGGATACAAGAAGAAAATCCGTTGCGCTATGATTGACAGCTCTAATATGAGCTCAGAATATGCTACTACCGATTTTGTGCGTAGAATGTATATGCAATATACGGAATCCGATGTCAAGGAACGCGCGCTCCATAAAAGCCAGTATCGCTTGTTGAGGAATAGCTTCCGTTCAGAAAGCTTGAAATCCTTAAACGAGCGTGTCCCGGCAGATAAAAACTATACCTTTGGTCTTAAGGGCGGAAACTCTATGGATCTTGAAGGAAATCTGATGATTTTCGAGAACGAGGTCGGTATAGATAACAAAGGCACTGGTAGGCAGATTTTCGTAAAGACGGATTTTGCGCTGGAGCGCTCTGGCGAAAATGTCGACGTTGTTCTGATTGAAGAACCGGAGAATCATCTTAGTCATGTAAATCTGCGAAAACTAGTTCAACGAGTGGCAGATACGCGAAGCGGTCAACTCTTTATTACAACTCACAACAGCTTGATCAGTACGCGACTAGAGCTTAAGAATCTGCTCATTATGCATGAAAATGGCGAAAACAAACCTATCATGCTAAAGGACTTGAGCGACGAAACGGCAAAATACTTTATGAAAGCTCCGCCAGCCAGTATTGTAGATTTTTCGCTTTCGCGGAAAACAATATTGGTAGAGGGACCATCTGAATATATGCTACTGGAGAGATTCTATGAGGGCATTACAGAACATTTGCCGGAAGAAGATGACGTTCATATTATTGACGTGCGCGGACTCAGCTTTAAGCGTTATCTTGAAATCGCCAAACAGACTGGTAGCAAAGTCGCTGTGATTACAGATAACGATAAAGATTACCAGAAGAATTGCATAGACAAATATGCATATTTCGCTTCTGCCCCAAACATCCATGTCTTCTTTCATGACAATAACAACCAGAGGACATTCGAGATCGTGCTCTACATTAATAATACCACTCTGTGCGATAGCCTGTTTGGTGACAACGCACAGGACTATATGCTAAAGAACAAAACCGAAGCAGCTTTTTCTCTGCTCTCTCAAGATCAGGATATTACTGTTCCGGAATACATCAAGAGGGCAATAAATTGGATAAGAGAGTAATATTTGCCGTAGCAGGCTCAGGCAAAACTACATACATTGTTAACTCCCTTACGGAAAATAAGCGCTCTTTGATTGTTACCTATACCAACAGTAATCGAGATAATCTCACCCAGAAGATTGCAAAGAAGTTCAATGGCACCTGGCCGGATAATGTGACATTGATGACCTTCTTTCAGTTTTTATATCGGTTTTGCTATAAGCCGTTTCTTGCTGATTCGTATCCCGCTAAAAGTATAATATTTGAATCAAACCCCAATAGAACATTAACCCAAAGGCAGCTTCTGTATTACCAAACGGAGAGCGGCTATTTTTATAGTAACCGCCTTTCCCTTTTTTTAGATAAAGCTGGCGTTATGTCAGATGTTCGGTGCCGAATCGAAAGATATTTTGACGAATTTATTATTGATGAGGTGCAGGACATTGCCGGGAGAGATTTCAACTTTCTTGAGCAGCTGATGGAGACTGATGTAAATATGCTGTTTGTGGGCGACTTTTTCCAACATACCTACAATACCAGCCTTGACGGCAACATTAACAAGAACCTCTTCGATAACCAGGCAAAATACATGAAACGGTTTTCGGATAAGGGCGTAGTTCCTGACACGACAACACTTGTTAATAGCTGGAGATGTAGTCAAACTATTTGCGATTATATATCTACTAATCTTGGAATAACCATCAATTCCAACCGCCCGAATGATACGACGATTCAGTTTGTATCTAATCCGGCAGAAATCGTGCGACTTTTGGCAGATGACGCAATCGCAAAACTCCATTACCAGAATAGCGCAAAATATGGCTTCGGCCATAAAAACTGGGGCGATACCAAAGGTGAAGATTGCTATGATGACGTCTGTGTCATGCTGAACAAAGGAACAATGAAGAAGTTTAAGGCGGGAAAACTATCTGAACTCGCTCCGTCAACACGAAATAGGCTTTATGTTGCCATTACAAGGGCGCATGGAAATGTTTTCCTGATACCAGAATAAAGCTCCTGTCGCCATCAGAGATACGGGTTACGGGGCAATCGAAACGACGGGACGAACCACGGCCGAATCGATCACGTTGGTGTTGCCTGGGCCAAAATATCGGTGGAATGCAATCGCGTTGTAGAGGACGAAGTAGCTCGGAGATAGCGATCACGAAGTGTGCTACTGGTATATAGAAATCTTCTGGAAGAGCTGTATCATACAGTATCTCGATTATAGAAATCTGGTTGAGATACTGATCGCAACAGAACAGGGATTGTTTAACTGGTTATGAAGTTGGCAAGAGCTTTTATAAAGGATGAACTACTCACACAGACCCATACAAACCTACACATCTATAAAAATTGGAGACCAAATGGTCGGAAAAACAGTCTGTATATAAAGGCAGGCACTTCGTGAAATGCGGTATTTGCAACAGTTAGAGGCATTTTGGAAGGGATTTCGACTCCCGCCGCCTTCACCAATTGGAATGCTTGCGGTATTTTGTACCTATGGTCTTGGACTCATACCGCAAGCGGTTCAGAGAATAAGCTATGGTTATGTCT
>CACXDE010000245.1 GCA_902766305.1 uncultured Ruminococcus sp.
CAGTATGATATAGCAGTAAAAAGAATCGAGAGAGAAGAGGGCAGAGCGGAAGGCAGAGCAGAGGGTATGGAGAAAGGTATGGAGAAAGGCAGAGAGGAAGGCAGAGCAGAAGGTATGGAAAAAGGCAAGGCAGAAGGTGAAGCAACACTGCTTAAAAAGCTCATGAAGTTAGGCAATTCCATAAAGCAATTGTCAGAAATGTTTGAAATGCCTGAAAGTGAGATCGAAGCCTTATTAGCTCTGAATTGCTGAATTTTTCAAGACATACGAATTTAAAATTCGTGCTATGCTTGTTACAGACTGATTAGTGGTTAGTGGTTAGAAATAGCCGCTGACCACTTTCCACATTTGGGATTAAAATTTGTGTCGATTACGGAACATCAAACCAAAAAAAAAGTTTTATATAAAAACGAACCGTTTGCGCTTGAAATTTTTAGTGATTTATTATATAATGTTGTTATTAAAAATGTATATTGTGATTATAACTATAATCGGAGGTTAAATATATGAATAGGATAATACGTCCCTTTTTTTCTATAACAGCGGCATTATGCGTTGGTATTATGTCCGCACTGTCAATGGGAGGATGCAGCGATTTTGCATTCAATCCTATAGGAAAATGGAAGCTTACCGGCGACCGGGTATATATGGACAACAAATTATATTCCGAAGAAAAACCCGGATATCTTTACATGGATGCCGGTGAAGGAAAAGATCCAGTTCCGATCTATATGGGCGATCTTATCTATACATTTACAAAATCCGGCACAGGAGTAATAACCGTTGTGAATGACGTAACCGGCACATCGTTTGACGCTCAGGATTTTACATATGAATATGACGAAAATGAAGTGATCCTCCACATTTCTGACGACAACATGAGACGTGAAAACATGGAACCTGCTGAAATGCACTATGGCATTGAAAAAGACAAGGACGGCAATATCATACTCAAAAGTCAGGATAAAAATGACGTAAACGGAAGCGACGGCAAAAAGCACGTCATTAACAACGTCAAAACACTTGAAAAGGTCTGAATACTCTATACTGCATTACGTGTATAATGAAATATATACTGCTGGGCTATTCCGGCTGTGTGTCCGAGATCCTTCGGAGATATTCCGGCAAATTCATTTTCAAGCGCCTTTTTCATCCATACATCTACAGGAAACGCATCCATTTTATGCAGTCCGTACAGCATGGTGCAGTCCGCCACCTTGTTTCCCACACCTACAATAGTCATCAGCTGTTTACGTGCTTCATCTGTTGGCGCATCCTTCAATTTTTCAAGATCAACTCTGCCGTCCGCACATTTACGGGCGGCATCTATTATATACCTTGCACGAAAACCGGCTCTCAGCGGCGCAAGATCATCAGGTTCGAGTAAGGCAAGTTTTTCCGCATCCGGAAACGTATATCCATGTCCTGTATTCTCACCGAAATTTTCACACAGACGGCTGACTATCCCCTGTATACGGGGGATATTGTTGTTTTGTGATATAATAAAGGAGCAGAGAGCCTCCCATGGTTCCTGACGGAGTATACGTATACCATTAAGCTTTTCAGCCGCCTTACCGAGAACAGGGCACAGACTTACCATCTCCTGCCTGAGAAGCTCATAATCCGTATCAATGTCAAAATAACTGCGCCAGATAGTGTGAAATGTCTCTTCATCCGAACCGTCTATTATTACTGTATCTCCTTCACGGCATACACGGATATACCTGCCGCAGACAACTGCGCTGTACGCATCGTCTCCGTCAGGCATCCAGCGGAAGCATTGTCCGCATTCAAATGTATTTTTCAGATCAAACTCCATAGGCGCATAAATTTCTGCGCCCCTGCTTGTTATACGATATTCCATTTTTAACTCCTTAATGTTTCTGTCAGCTCTTTCTTATCAGCACGATAATAAGATAAACAGATGTGAGCAGGACAGAAAAATTATATCCTGTCTCTATAAGAACATAAAAGCCGAATGTACAAAGCGGTATCAGTACTATCACCGAAACAATATCACATATTATGAGCGCTTTCCTTATATCAAGATATCTGCAAAGCAAAAGACTCAGAGCCTGTCCCCCGTCAAGACTGTATACCGGAAGAATGTTGAAAAAAGCAAGAGTAAGATTAGTGCTTATCAGTCTTTCAGCTATTTGTGAACCGGTTTGTACAAACAAAGGCACACATACAAGCGCTGCGGCAAGATTTGCACTCACGCCGCCGAGCGTAACCGCTGTTTCACGAAAAAAATCAAGCTTATATTTTCCTCTGTCTATAATCGCAATATCAAAAAGCGTCAGCCTTATCCTTTCAGGTTTTCTGCCGAAACAATACATCAGAATCATATGTCCGCATTCATGCAGAAGAACAGATACAAAGCATATAACAACTGAAAGACTGCTGTCATAAAGAATAACGCAGGTCATTACCGCCGTCAAAGGAAAGCTTATCTCCCATAAAACACTACCCGTTCTTATCTTCATACTGATCGTTTATCAGGCTTGTTTCCGCCGCAGATACCTGATCTGCAAATGGCGGGATACTTTCCTTCTCATCCGTAAATATTGTATTGTTGTAATTGTCGTAAAACCATGTTCCGACCTGCGCATGGATATCTCCGCCGATAATCTTTACCGCACCGGCTGCTGCAAGCAGCAAAAGGCATATTATCACCCTTATTGCAATAAGAAGCAGACCTCTGCTTTCTTCCCTGACAGAAGCTTTCTCATTTTGTTCTTTCAATTAACCATCTCCGGTTCTTACAAATAATCTCCACTTTAAGCTCATATATCAAAAAAGCTCTTGTCAATTATATGCAAATAATTACCGGATATGCTATTATTCCTGCTCGTTCTCCCTTGCGCCAAGATAGGCATTGTACTCCTCCAGGCACATATTCAGAGTAGTCATTTTCAGGGCATTTTCCTTCCCTACATACCTGAATGCTGTCGGGTCATATTCAAATCCTGTGCTTTTTTCATCAGAAGCCGGATAACGCAGAACGAAACCGTATTTCATTGCATTTCTTATCAGAAACCTGTATTCCTCCGTCTGAGAAAAATCGCCGCTTTTTCCGTCGGAAAATGTAACAAGCATACCGCTTTGTCTTTCACTGTGATTTCCTGCCGGGACGGTCTTCTCCGCCTTCTCAATTGCATTTGTATTGCTAAGCCCTTCACCGCTCATAAGGCGGTTCACCTCAGCCTCGAACATTTCCTGCTGTTTTTCCGCAGAAACATATCCTCCCGTAAGCTCAAGAGAAAGACCTGCCTTATCCGCCGCATCAAGCAAAGCTTTCAGATCAGATTCCATTATCTTATCCACCTGTACACCGCTCACAGTTACAAGAGACGGACGAACATCCAACGGCAGCGGATTTTCCGGCGACACAGCTAAAAGAAGCTTTTTACTGTCACTATTATCAACGACTTCCGCCGGACGGCTTCTTTCCTCTCCTGACATATCAGCGTCATACAGCTTTCTGAACTGTCTTAGTCCTATAACGAGTGTTATAATTACCGCCAATACAATTATAATTGGCATTATAATAACTGCCCTTTTTAGTCCGGAGTCAGCTTCGCTTTCAGGTACAAAGCCTTTTCCTTTATTATATCCGCCTTTTTTTATCCGGCTCTTATGCAATTCATTTTTAGCCTTCATTCTTTCATTACGGCTCACACTTTCACCTCTTTCAGAGAAAAAACAGGCACAACGGCTCTGCGTCATGCCTGATATATAAATTATTTCAGCCGCCAAGCTCTATCATTTTATCAATGCACTTTCTTGCTTTTGATATCATTTCACCGCTCATTTCTATCTCCTCGCCCTGAATCCCCTTTACGCAGCCTAAAACATCCATAAGCGTTGTCGCCTTCATGTTGGGACAGATAAAATCTTTTGACAACGGATAGAACCTTTTATCAGGACATTCATACTGCAAATGCTCTGCAATACTGTTTTCTGTGCCGATTATAAATTCCTTGTCAGAAGAATTTACAGCGTAATCCATTATTCCTGATGTAGAACCTATATAGTCAGCAAGCTGTGCAACCTCCGGACGGCATTCAGGATGTACAAGGAGCTTTGCATCCGGATGAAGCGATTTAGCATATTCTGCCTGCTTTCTTGTTACAGACGCATGAACAGGACATCCGCCCTGCAAAAAGCGTATATTTTTCTCCGGTATCTGCGCGGCAACATAAGCGCCTAAATTACAGTCAGGTATGAACAATATATTATCGTTTTCTATAGCCCTGACTATCTTCACTGCTGATGATGACGTAACGCAGACATCACATACTGTTTTAAGCTCTGCTGTTGTATTTATATACGCAACTACAGTATAACCCTCAAACTGGGGCTTTATACCTTCGATAAGCTCCCTGTCCATCTGTTCAGCCATGGGACAGCCCGCCTCGGGACAGGAAAGAATTACCTTCTTTTCCGGTGAAAGCATTTTTACCGTTTCAGCCATAAACCTTACGCCGCACATTATAACCGTCTTATTCGGTACTGAGGCCGCCATTTTGCTGAGAGCATAGGAGTCGCCCTTGAAATCAGCCGCTTCAAGTATTTCATGTGCCTGATAGCTGTGGGCAAGGATACATATATCATTTTCTTTTTTCAGACGCATTATTTCGTCCTGAACTTCTTTTATATTCATAAAAATATCTCCAAGCAAATATTTCCGACAAGTATACACATAATTTTGCCAAGTATACTTGACATATTTATTCCGATATGCTACAATTCATTTGTAACATATAACAATTTTTTCATGTCTCTTTTTTGAATACA
>CACXDE010000246.1 GCA_902766305.1 uncultured Ruminococcus sp.
AGATTATATAGTTCATTGACTTTTAATCTCTCCTAAACAAATCCCTTGTATAAAACTTCTCCTGAACATCATCCAGACAGCTGTCATATCTGTTGGCGATAATCGCCTGAGACAATTCCTTGAACCTAGCAAGGTCATTGACAACTTTGCTTCCAAAGAATGTACTGCCGTCTTTCAGCGTCGGTTCGTAAATAATAACCTCTGCACCCTTAGCTTTTATGCGTTTCATAACGCCCTGAATGGAGCTGTGACGAAAGTTGTCACTGTTGCTTTTCATTGTCAGCCGATATACACCAATCACACACTTTTTTTCATTATCCGCGTTATAATCACCGCGGTTGTAATAATCATAATAACCGGCAATATTCAAGACTCGATCGGCAATGAAGTCCTTTCTTGTCCTGTTGCTCTCAACTATTGCTTCGATCAGATTCTGGGGAACGTCCTGATAATTAGCAAGAAGCTGTTTCGTATCCTTAGGCAGACAATAACCGCCGTAACCAAACGAAGGGTTGTTGTAATGCGCTCCGATTCTCGGATCAAGACAAACACCGTTAATTATCTGTTTTGTGTCAAGACCCTTCATCTCTGCATAGGTGTCAAGTTCGTTAAAATAGCTGACACGCAGCGCAAGATATGTATTAGCAAAAAGCTTAACAGCCTCTGCCTCTGTGAATCCCATGAACAGGGTATCTATATCCTCCTTTACAGCACCCTCCTGCAAAATCTTTGCAAAGGTATGCGCAGCCTCAACAAGCCTTTCATCCTCCATATCCGTACCAACAATAATGCGGCTGGGATAGAGGTTGTCATAAAGCGCCTTGGATTCCCTCAAAAACTCAGGGCTGAATATGATATTCCTGCTGCCCGTCTTTTCCCTGACCGATCTTGTGTATCCGACCGGGACAGTTGACTTGATAACCATAATTGCATCCGGGTTATACTGCATAACAAGTCTGATAACTGTTTCAACCGCACTCGTATCGAAATGCTGTGTTTTGCTGTCATAGTTCGTAGGCACCGCAATAACAACAAAGTCGGCAGCCTTGTATGCTGTTTCAGCATCCAATGCTGCTGTCAGATCAAGTTCCTTTTCAGCAAGGTACTTCTCTATGTACTCGTCGTGAATAGGAGATTTTCTCTTGTTTATAAGTTCAACCTTTTCCGGTATAATATCGACCGCATACACCTTATGATTCTGCGATAGTAAGGCTGCAATTGATAATCCCACATAGCCCGTTCCGGCTACTGCTATCGTGTATTTTTTATCCATATCAACACAAATCTCCTTGTACTCTATATATCAGTAAAAAAAGAACTATCAAAAAATTCACAAAAGTCCAATAACATTCCCTATATTACAGCAATACACGTCACATTGCTACGGTGCTATTATATCATATCCCCAAAAGAAAAACAATAGGCTTTCCAAACACAAATTAATTAAAATTTATAGCTGTCATAAGGAATTAATAGCTTGATAAAGCTATTACCGTATGGTAAAATAGTTTAAACTGTATTTATGGAAAGCAGAGCTGGTTTTATGAAAAAGAGATCAAGATCAATAATACTTATTGCTGTGGTTGTTATACTGCTGATCGCCGCAAATATTGCTGAGATTGCAGTAGTGTTCAATGTCACAACAATGAATACTACAAAATATGGTGAAGACAGGCTCGAAGCTATCAGCAGAGAGCTTGAAAAAACTATTGATGATACAAAAATTTCTACTCTGCGTTTTGCAAATGAGGTTCAGCCTCTTATCAGTGACCGTAAAGCTTGTGAAGCCTTTGTACGAAATAAAAAGAAGGAAATGATAGAGGCTACCAAAGCTGTATGCTTTAATGTATATCTTGCGACAGATGGCTGGTACTATATTCCTGATTTTAATTCGCCTGATGATTATGTTATAGAAAAGCGTTCATGGTACACCGGAGCAGTGAAACAACAGGGAAAGCCTTATGTTACCGATCCGTATGTTGACGCTATGACAGGAAATATCTGCTTTTCTGTTTCTGTGCTGCTTGCTGACGGAAAGTCTATTGCCTGTATGGATTATACTATGGAAAATGTACAGATGCACATACGTCAGATGAATTATGACAGCGATCAGAAGGCTGTTATCTTGACTGATGAGGGCATTATCGCCGGATGTACTGAAGAATCTCTTGTAGGCAAGAAGCTGATGCAGGAGCTGCCGGATTATGCCGGAGTTTTCTCGCTTGTTAAAAGCAGTGACCACACTGTTACTATAAATCAGCGCGGAAACAGCATATTTGCCGCTTCATCGGGTTTCGGCTGGTATCTTATTGTCAGCGAAAATCACTGGAATCTCTACAGAACATCATACATTTCAATGCTTTTGATGATCGTATTATCGCTGTCTATTTTCGGTGTAATACTTACGCTTTACATACTTGCAGTAAAAAGCGAAAAACGGGCACAGCAGGAGCTTATATCTGCTAAAAATTACTTTTCGGATATTTCGCTCGAACTGCATGAACCTTTGGATAAGATCATAAACGGTTCAAGCGTTGAGAATATCAAAAACTCCCCGGATTATGAACAGGAATTTGTAAGTATAAGAGAGTCGGGCGAAAAGCTTTCGGAAATAATAGGAAAATTGCAGTCATATACGGAGCTTATCGTAAAATCAGAAACTAAAAAAGATAGTAAGAAGAAAAAACTTCATGATGTTACTGTAAGCAAAAGATTCAGGGCAATTATTCTTTCTATACTGATACTTGTAACGGTTATATGCGTTTATCTGAACTATATGACAATGGTGTATTACGGTGAAGGAGAGATGCAGAAATCCGCTGCAAATTATGATTATAAGCTTTCAGAATGGATTAATACCCAGAAAAGTATCCTTGATATGTTTTGCAGCAATATATCTACTGACCCTGATATACTAAATGATTATGACAAAGCCGTGGAATATCTTGACAAGATAACAAAACAGTATCCTGAGATATCAGTAAGCTATATGACAAACCCTGATATGGAGCATACTGTAATTATGAACAACGGTTGGGAGCCTGATGATAACTGGAAGGTTGAAGAACGTGACTGGTACAAGGATCTTATGGCCTCTGAGGGAAGCTGGCTGATCTCTTCCCCCTACTATGATGAACAAACGGGGCTTTACTGTGTGACGTTCGCTAAAAAAGTATACAATTACAAAACCGGAGAATTTCTGGGTAATTTCGGTATTGATTTTTATATGGATAAGCTTGTGGACATTTTAGGCAGCAGCTATGGGGATAGTCAGTATGCCTTTCTGGTGGACGCAAAGGGAGAAATAATAAACCATCCCTTCGGCAAATATCAGATGTCAGAAAACGAATCTACAAATATTGTAAGTCTGCCGTATAATTTATCTGTAACGAACGGTAAGGATATTGAGATTATAAAGGATTACGATGACAGGTACAAGCTTATCATTTCTACAAGAAATGAAGTGTCCGGATTTTCAACATATGTGGTAAACGATATTTTCTCTGTTTACAGCAACATATTTATAACAGGAACTATCTGTCTTCTGTCGATGATAATCTGTGTTATACTGGTTTATACTCTTATAACAAATCTTATCAATCTCCAGAATAAAGCAAATATCAATCTGCGTGAATCTGCTGACGCTGCTATAGCGGCTGATAAGGCAAAAAGCGATTTCCTTGCCCAGATGTCACATGAGATACGAACGCCTATCAATGCCGTTCTGGGAATGAATGAGATGATACTCCACGAAAGCAGTGACCCGCGGATAAGGGAGTATTCCGCAAATATACAAAGCTCTGGAAAAACCCTGCTGTCTCTGATTAACAGCATACTTGATTTTTCAAAGATCGAAAATAATAAAATGGAGATAATCCCTGTCGAATATGAAACAGCCGTTATGATAAATGATCTTGTAACATCTGTCAAACAGCGTGCCGCAGATAAGGGACTGGAATTTACGGTTGAAGCTGATAAGGAGCTTCCGAGTATGCTCAGAGGCGATGATGTAAGAATAAAGCAGGTAATAGTTAATCTTCTTACAAATGCAGTAAAATATACTGAAAAGGGTTCTGTCAGACTTACTGTCAGACAGGAAGCAAGAACTGATAAAACAGTTCAGATATATGTTAATGTAAAGGATACAGGCATAGGTATACGTGAGGAAGATATAGAGGGCTTGTTCACTTCCTTCAAGAGACTTGATGAAAAGCGCAACCGCGATATAGAAGGAACTGGTCTTGGTATGTCTATTGCTACAAAGCTTCTTGAAATGATGGGGAGCAAGCTTGAGGTAAAAAGCGTATATGGTAAAGGCTCGGAATTTTTCTTCATTCTTGACCAGGGTATAGCAGATGAAAAACCGATGGGAGAATATAACAAGCATAATGAATCCGAACAGAACAGCAGAAATGCAGATCAGATACTTTATGCGCCGGACGTAAAAATACTGGTTGTTGATGATAATGCTATGAATCTCAAGGTAGCGGAAAACTTCCTGAGTATTTACGGTATAAATGCGGATAAGGCTTCCTCCGGTGCTGAATGTCTTGATATTATCCGGAAAAATAAATATGATATAATACTGCTCGATCATATGATGCCGAAGATGGACGGTATTGAAGTACTGAAAGAGATTAAGAGCAGGAAGCTTGTTCCGGATAATACTAAAATAATCGTTCTTACTGCAAATGCGATAATCGGTTCAAGAGAAGCGTACATCAGTGAAGGCTTTGACGGCTACCTGACAAAGCCGGTCGAAAGAAAAGAGCTTGAAAAGATACTCAGACAGTATCTTCCGGACGACAAAATATCATTCAGACCGGCAGAGAAACCGGCGGCAAAGACAGAGGAAGCTGCCGCAGATGACGACAGCTTTACGATGAAGGATATTATGGATATCAGGGATATCTGTCCGGAGCTTAATATGCCGGCAGGTCTTGCAAACTGTATGGATTCAAAAGAGTTCTGGCTGGATACTGCGTCCGGCTTTGTTGAATCAGAGAGAACCGGGGAGCTTTGCTCAGCCCTTGAAAACAAGGACTGGAAGCTGTACAGAATTGTTGTACACAGCATGAAAAGCGCCTCAAAAACAATAGGCGCTGAAATGATCTCAGAACGTGCAAAACGGCTGGAGCTTTCAGCGGCAAACGGTGAAACAGAGGTTATCCTTCGTGATAATGATGATTTTGTTTCGGATTTCAGGAAACTCATAGAAAACATAAGAAAGGTGCTGGAAATATGTTCAAAGTAATGTTCATTGATGATGATCCTATGGTGCTGCGGATGGCCGGATTCATGATGAAAAAAATCGGTCATACAGCGTTAACAGTCTCTTCAGCAAATGAGGTAATGGCTACGGCAAAAGACAGCCGTCCTGACATAATATTTGTGGACGCTGAAATGCCGGATATGAATGGTCTTGACGTTATAAAAATGATAAAGTCAGATACTGATACAGCAGATATTCCTGTTTATATGATGTCAGGAACTGTATCGCAGGAGCTTAAAGTAAAAGCGATAAGCCTCGGAGCTGCCGGCGTTGTCGAAAAGCCTCTGAAAGCTCCTGAGATAGTAAAAATAGTATCAACTATATAAATGGAGGATATTGTTATGCAATACTGGACAGCTGTTGTAGATGATGATCCGTCAAATTTAAAAGCAGCGGAAAGAATACTCACTGCACACGGATTTAAAGTAAGCTGCTTTGCCTGCGCTGAGGAACTGCTGAATTTTTTAGACATTGATACACCTGATATAATTCTGCTTGATTTTCATATGCCGGGAATGAACGGCTTTGAAGCTCTCAGTCATATCAAATCAGGCTGTGACAGGATCAGCAGCATTCCTGTAATATTCCTGACAGCGGATGATGACAGCGAAACGGAAACAAGAGCTCTTGCGGCAGGAGCAATGGATTTTGTCAAAAAGCCTTTCAGTCCGTCTGTTCTTATTATGAGAGTTCAGAACACTATAAATCTTATCAGACTACAGACTGATCTGAAAAAAGAAGTCAGCCGGATGACAAAGGAAATTATAAAGGAACACCAAAAGAATGAAAGGCTTTCACTTCAGATAGTTCAGACGCTTACAGGCACGATAGACGCTAAAGACAGCTATACAAGAGGTCATTCCGGAAGGGTAGCTGATTATTCCCGTGAGATCGCAAAAAGAGCAGGCTACTCTAAAAGAGCGCAGGAAGAAATATATATGATGGGGCTTCTGCATGACGTCGGAAAGATCGGTATTCCGGACGGAGTTATCAACAAAACTTCAAGGCTCAATGATGAAGAATATGCTCTGATAAAGACGCACCCTAAGGTCGGCTTTGAAATACTGAAAAGCATTACGGAAATGCCGAAGCTTTCCATAGGCGCAAGGTGGCATCATGAAAGATATGACGGCAGAGGCTATCCTGATAATCTTAGCGCAGAGGATATACCGGAAGAAGCAAGAATAATTGCAGTAGCTGACGCATATGACGCTATGTCTTCGCGAAGAAGCTATCATGAGGTATTTACTCAGGAATATATTTGCAGCGAGCTGGAAAAGGGCAGGGGCAGTCAGTTCGATCCGCGTTTTGCCGATATCATGCTTTCCATAATCAAAGAGGATAAGGATTATCTTCTGAGAGAATTTCACGATAGAGAATCAGCGCCGGCAAAACAGAACATAAAGCAGGAGCCGGACATAAAAGCAAATGTCCTGATAGAAATACTGAAAGGCGCAGGAATGAATCCGCTTATGGGTATGAAATACTGCATGAATGATATTGATTTCTATATGGAAATGCTGAGTGAATTTGTAGATAATTCAGGCGGACGCATAGATGATATCAAAAGAAGCTATGAAGCAGCGGAAATTGATAAATACAGGATCACTGTACATGCTCTGAAAAGCACTGCAAAGACTATAGGCGCAGATACGTTATCGGAATTAGCAGCCTCCCTTGAAGCGGCTGCAAAGAATAATGACATAGAATTGATCAATACGAATCATAACAAATTAATAAACATGATAAATGACACAAAAAATATTATATGTGCGGCGCTTAAAGAATAACGGCGAAAATCTTTATTAGCAGTCGTCAGTTGGAAGTCGTCAGTTTTCAGTTGACAGACAGATGAAAAAGTCTGGAGTGCCGCTCTTTGAACTTTGAGCTTTATCAAACCCACACTCCACACTCATAAAGCTTCCGACTTAATTCAGTGAATGGAAAGCAAACTCTATCTGCTGTCCTATCTTATCTGAATCAAACATTTCGGGATGATATGCGCAGACGCAGGCATATCCGTGTATAAGCATAAACATCTGTTTAAGTATACAGCAGGCCTTTTCTCTGCTGATATCAGCTCTGAAACGTAATAGCGGAACAAATTCTGAAAAATCCTCAGTACTGGCTGCATTCAGAAAACAGTTGTCTTTCGCATATTCTGAAATAAACAGGAATCTGAACAGATTTTTTTCCTCAACGGCGAACTGTATGTATCGGAGCGCAGTATCTCTGAGTGCATCTTTTCTTCGGCTGCTTTCAGTTTTTGTTATATACTCTGTATGGTATTCATCTGCTGCACAGAATATCTCTTTTTTAAGAAGCTCTATGCTGCTGAAATAATACAGTATCGGCTGTGTTGAACATCCAAGCTTTGCAGCAACATTGCGTGCATTCAGATTTTCTGCGCCGTTTTCTCTTACAATTTCGACAGCCGCATTTAATATAGAACTGCGGCTGTATTTTTTCTTTGGTGCCATGCTATCACCTCAAATATTTGTTTCATTTTACACTGAAAAAGCTTTATCTATAAAATAATATTATCATTTTGTATAAGTATCTGTCAATAGTGTAATAATTGAATCAAAAAATTTTAAAAAGTTATGGACTTTACCGGATATTTAGTATATAATAGGTTTGTATGTATTTTGAATACTTCATTCAAATGAAAGGAAGAAAAGAAATGAAAATAAATAAGATTTTAAAACCCCTTGCTGCTGTCTCAGCGGCAGCTGTGATGTTTTCAATGGCAGGCTGCGCCGATACTTCATGGAGTCTCAGGACAAGCAACAAGGAGCTTTCCAACGGTATGTGGATATACAAGACATATTCAGAAATGAATCAGGCACTTCAGAAGTATCAGGAAGAAACCGGAAACTCTTTACAGCCGGGCGATGAGGGCTTTGCCGATAAAAAGGTAGAAAAGAAGAATATATATGAATGGATCGCTCAGAAGGCTAAGGACGACTGTGTTGAGGTATTGACTATAGAAAAGCTTGTCAAGGATAACAAGGTCAAGGTGGATAAGGAAAGCATAGAGTCAAACGAAAAGATGTATGAAACATATATGACACAGTACGGCATGGACAAAATGTATGAGCATCTGGGTGTATCGCTCAAATCTGCTGCTTATATGGACAGCACTGTCAGCACATACAAGGAGGATCTGTTCAAGAAGCTGTATGACAAGGAAGGTACTAAGGCTGTATCTGATGAAGATGTAAAGAAGTATTATACAGACAATTATACGGATTATTACTATATCCATTATTCCTTCAAGACCACAGATGATGACGGCAATTCACAGGATATAGACGATGATACCAAGGATAAGGTAACAAAGAACTTTGCAAAGTATGCAAAGGAACTAAGTGACGGCAGCAAGACTAAAACCGAGATAGACGAAGAATATAAGACAGATTTTGAGCTTGGCGATAACGGTACAGTACCAAGTGTTTCAGCCGCTGAAAAGCTTGACGATACAGATATCAAGGATGAAGTCAAGAACGAGATAAAGGCTCTCGGTGATAAGAAGGCTACTGTCAAGCTTATTGATGATACATACTACCTGTTATATAAGGGCTCTATAAGCGAAAAGGCAGCCAAAATCACTGATGATACAAGTGTTGAGGACGCTGTATCAAGAATAAATATTGTTCATGAGATGAAGGACGATGAGTTTGACAAGTATATAGCGGCTGAAAAGAAGAAGCTGAAATATGACACCAATGAGGATTGTTTGTCAAAGTACAGTGTTGAGAGAATGGTAAAACTCTATAATGAATTTGTAAATTCTCAGAGCGGAAACTCATAACTATTGTTATATATACCGTGTCCGGGGCAGCCGAGGCTGTTCCGGACAATTTTACTTAGTGAGGAGGAGTATAGTGAATATTCTGAAAAGTTTTCCGACAGATGATGGATTTTATATGCCGGCGGAATTTTCAAAACACAGCGGCTGTATACTTATCTGGCCGCACAGAAGGGATTCATGGCAAAGCGGCGCATATGCCGCAAGACGAGCCTTTACAGAACTTATAAAAATAATATCATTGTCGGAAAATGTAACGGTATGCGCAAGATATGAAGATTATGACGAGGCAAGACGTATGCTGCCGCCGTATGTTCGTGTTGTTGAAATGAACAGCGATGACAGCTGGGCAAGGGACGTTGCGCCGACCTTTGTGACTGACGGAAAGTCAATAAGAGGAATAGACTGGGGATTCAATGCTTGGGGCGGTCTTGAAGACGGACTGTATTTTCCGTGGGATAAGGACAACAAGATGGCGAGAAAGCTTTGCGACCTGCTTGACAAAGACTGCTATGATATGAGGAATTTCATACTTGAGGGCGGTTCTGTACATACAGACGGAGATGGTACTCTTATTACAACCGAAGAATGTCTGCTGAGTAAAGGACGAAATCCATCTATGAGTAAAACCGAAATTGAAGAAAAGCTTTGCAGAACTCTTGGAGTAAAAAAAGTTATATGGCTCAGAAGCGGAATATATAACGATGAAACAAACGGGCATGTTGATAATATTTGCGCCTTTACCTCTCCCGGAAATGTCGTTTTAGCGTGGACTGACGACAAAAACGACCCACAGTATGAAAGATCCGCCGGATGCCTTGAAACGCTTGAAAATACCACTGACGCAAAAGGCAGAACTATAAAAGTACACAAGCTGCCTCTCCCCTCTCCTGTATATATAACCTCTGAGGAATGCGAAGGTCTTGACAATATGGACGGCGAACCTACACGCACTCCCGGTGAAAGGCTTGCGGCATCATATGTCAATTTCTATATATCAAACGGTCATGTTATCGTTCCGCAGTTTGATGATGAAAATGACGAAAAAGCGCTTGATATTCTGCGTCCGCTTTTCCCTGACAGAGAGGTTATTGGAATAAGGGCGAGGGATATACTCATCGGCGGAGGAAATATTCATTGTATCACACAACAGATACCTCAGGATATGACAGCTTTTAGTAAATAACACATTAAAATTCAACAGAGTTTTCAACATTTGCGGTTAAAATGTTGAAAACATTGGAGGTAATTATGAAAAATGTTAAGATAGGTGCTGTACAGATGTCTATGACAGAAAACGCTCAGGAGAATATTCAGAAAGCCGATACTCTTGTAAGAGCAGCGGCGGCGGACGGATGCAATATAATACTTTTGCCGGAGCTTTTTGAAAATCTCTATTTCTGTCAGGAAAGAAATTATGATAACTATAAGCTTGCCCTTGAAACGGAAAACAACCCGGCAGTAAAGCATTTTATGCAGACAGCAAAGGAGCTCGGCGTTATAATACCAGTAAGCTTTTACGAAAAGGACATTAATTCTATATACAATTCGGTTGCTATGATAGATGCTGACGGAACACTTATGGGCATATACCGCAAATCTCATATCCCTGACGATCATTTTTATCAGGAGAAGTTTTACTTTACTCCGGGAAATACGGGATTCAAGGTATGGGATACAAAATTCGGCAGGATAGGAGTAGGAATATGCTGGGATCAGTGGTTTCCGGAAGCTGCAAGATGTATGGCGCTGATGGGTGCACAGCTTTTGTTATATCCTACGGCGATAGGCAGTGAGCCTATACTTGAGGTCGACAGTATGCCGCACTGGAGACGCTGTATGCAGGGTCATGCGGCGGCAAATATAGTTCCGGTCATTGCCGCCAACAGAGTCGGTACAGAAGCAGTAACACCAGATGAAGCAAATAACGGACAAAGCTCTGCCCTGACGTTTTACGGATCGTCATTTATTACTGACGAAACAGGAGAAATAATAGAATCCGCAGACCGGGAAACTGAATGCGTTATCACGGCTGAATTTGATCTTGACAAAACAGATGAAATGCGTTTCAGCTGGGGTCTGTTCCGTGACAGACGGCCGGAGCTTTACAAAATAATAACAGAGTGAAAAAACCGCTGTACGAACTGATCCGTACAGCGGTAATTATTTTGTTTATCAAGAATTATCAGTCTTTATAATCCTCGTCATATGTCTGAACATTCAGAGTTGGATATATAGAAATGATCACACTTAATTGCGGCATAAAAGCGCACCGCCAAGTATAGAAAATACAAGGCGGTGCGTTTTTAACCTTCAAAACTATTAACTTTAAGAATTTTTCAGTTCATCAATGTCATAAACTTTGCCTTCTTCATATTCAAGACCCTTACCTGATGGATACTGTTTCTTACCGTCATTAAAGATAATAAGCGGATTTTCAATATCTTCTGAGATACTGTATGAGTATGTTCCGTCATCTTCTTTTGTCATCGGTTCACCAGGCCATGGAGCATTTTCAGTCTTTACACCATCTACTTCATTGTAGATATAAACATTTATATCATCGCCCCATTTTTCACCTTTCTTCATCTTAATTACATTCTTATCGCCTGTTTCATCAGACTTGCTTTCCTCTTCTTCCTTGGAGTCCTCAGTCTCAGATGATTCTTCTTCCTCAGAAGACTCTTCAGCTTCAGATGATTCCTCAGCCTCAGATGACTCTTCCTCTGCTTCAGAAGATTCCTCAGCCTCAGATGACTCTTCCTCTGCTTCAGAAGATTCATCAGTCTCTTCAGCCTCTGACGATTCTCCATCACCTTCGTCAGTTGTAGTAGTTGTTGTATCAAGACCATCACCAGTTGAATCACCGGCAGAATCACTTGCACCCGCACCGCCGACAGCACCGCCGTGGATAGCCACGCTTGCAGCACAGCCTGACATGAGAGCAGCCGAAGAAGCCGCTATTGCCAGCGTAAGCAGTATAGTCAAAAGTTTTTTCTTGTTCATAATAATAAACCTCCGTAAAAGAATTTAATACCAGATCGCACAGACTGTAATGAACGGAAAAACTTGATTTAATGGTGACAATATCCGGCTCTGAACAGTCAGTATAGCATCATACATACAATCCACGATCATCAGTTAAAATAAACCTATAATCATATTATACACTTTACAAGGAATTTTTCAATATCTTTTTTAAAATTAATTTAGTTTTGACAAAAAAGTTTTTTTCAGGTTACGGATATGACATTAATTGAGGCATTTATATTGACATTTTTTTAACAAAGAGTTAGAATATAGCCGAAAAAAGGATACAGCATTTATCAAATGTATTTTTGAGGGAAAGAAAAGAAAGATTCCGGATCGCAGAGGGGTTCTGTGATCCGGAAACAACGCTAAAAGGATGGTCTGTATGAACTATAGAATAATCGCATCAGATATTGACGGTACTCTTACAAACTCCCAAAAAAACATAACAGATGCAACAGCAGAAAAGCTTATTGAGTTCCAGCAAAACGGCGGAAAAGTAATTCTTGCCTCCGGCAGACCCACAATGGGTATACTTCCTCATGCTGAAAGGCTCGGGCTTGATAAGTTCGGCGGATATATACTTGCCTTCAACGGCGGCTGTGTTATAGACTGCAAAACTCAGCAGATAATGTTTCAGCAGAAGCTGCCTCTTTATGTGATTCCGGAGATCATGGATATAATAAAGGATTATCCGGTAGGAATAAATACTTATGAGGGAAGCAATATACTTGTCGGAAACGAAATAAATGAATATACAGAGCTTGAGGCAAGGATAAACGGTATGGGAATAAAGTTTACAGAAGATTTTGCTTCCTATGTAAATTTTGATGTAAACAAGTGTCTTCTACAGGGAGAGCCGTCCGTGATTATGGAATTGGAGAAAATTCTTTCTGAAAAATACAAGGGTGTTTTAGGTGTTTTCAGATCAGAAGCATTTTTCCTGGAAATAGTCCCTGAAGGTGTAGACAAGGCTAAATCCATTGACCGCCTGCTGAAAATGATAGGTATACCGACTGAACAGTGTATAGCCTGCGGTGACGGTTTCAATGATATCTCTATGATAAAGTATGCCGGTCTGGGTGTCGCAATGTCGAACGCAAAACAGCCTGTAAAGGATGCGGCTGATTTTATAACCCTCTCAAACGATCAGGACGGCATTGTACATCTTTTGAACAAGCTCAAACCCCAAAGATCTAAGCTCAGAACATCGAAGCTAAGAGCTAAGAGAGCAGAGCTTAGAGCAAGTTGTAAGTTGTAAGCTCAAAGCACAAATATTGATACTTGCATCACTCTTACTAACAGGAGTGGTGCTTTATTTTTTGAATAATATATACTTTTGGTATAATTTAATAATATAAAACGATTACTGTACAAGTCTATAGTCTTTGCACAAATTCATTGTAATAATTATATCAGTATTGACTATAAGTGTAGACTTGTATTTATGGTGGTGCCACAATACAGGGCATGGGGGTTAGTTAGTTGGCAACAATAAATATTATCTTTGGTGAAACAAAAACGGAATGGCACTGCCCGGCTCAGAGCCTGAGCACCCAAATCAGTCTTGCACTACTTCATTGTAAAACGTAACATTTGTGAATCGTTCCCTGCGCCAGTGAATTTACGGAATAGCAC
>CACXDE010000247.1 GCA_902766305.1 uncultured Ruminococcus sp.
CCGGACCCGCACCAGTCTTACACTACTTTTTTCTTAAACCAACTTCTATGAATACCGGGCGGTGCTATTTTTTATCAAAAAAATATTTATCCTATAAATGAGCAAATATAATTGTTGGTGATTATGCACAATAATTTTGTCTTCTATTTTATACCCAACTTGTCATCCTGAGCGTAAGCGAAGGATCTTTTACATTAAAACAGCATTTTCGAAAAGATTCTTCGTCGCTGACGTTCCTCAGAACGACATGTGATTTGTGAAATTTGTCAGATTTGCTCATTCATAGATTTATGTACTGCTACCAACTATAATTTTACACTCAGTGTTTCTCCGGTCTTTTTATTAAAAACCTATTGACACCGGGATGACAAAGTGATATATTATAGATAACGATTAAACAATCTTTTAATCGTTGTTCTTAAGCTATTAGTTTATAAGAGGTGTTTGTTATGAAAAAAACATATAAAATCGAAGTCGATTGTGCAAACTGTGCCGCAAAAATGGAAGACGCTGCTAAGAAAACTGAAGGCGTCAAGGATGCCGTTGTAAACTTCATGACTCTCAAAATGAAGGTTGAATTTGAAGAGGGAGCAGAACCGAAGGATGTTATGGATAAGGTTCTGAAAGCCTGCCGCAAAATAGAGCCGGATTGTGAGATATATTACTGAACAACATGATTCTCTGTGAAGCTGTCATTTTACGTCAAAATAATTAAATATTTTTTTAATCATAGAAGGGATCATGATGACTAAAAAACAAAAAAAGAACCTTATAAGAATAATTGTTTCATCTGTTATGATGATAGTGTTTCTTTTTATTCCGGTCGAAGGTATTATAAGATTTTTGTTGTTTTTGGTACCTTATCTTCTGATAGGATATGATATTCTCATAAAGGCTGTAAAAGGTGTTATTAATCTACAGCCCTTTGATGAATGCTTTCTTATGGCGCTTGCTACAGTCGGAGCTATGGTAATAGCCGTAACGACAGACGGAGATTATATAGAAGCAATTGCTGTAATGCTTTTTTATCAGATAGGTGAGTGGTTTCAGAGCTATGCTGTTGGTAAGAGCAGGAAAAGCATAACGGAGCTTATGGATATAAGACCTGATTATGCAAATATAGAAGAGGACGGGAAAATAGTAAAGGTTGATCCGGATGAAGTAGAGATCGGTACAGTCATAGTCGTACAGCCCGGTGAAAAGATACCTATAGACGGAGTTGTCATGTCCGGAAGTTCCTTGCTGGATACGGCTGCACTTACTGGAGAAAGCATACCCAGAGAAGTTGGAGAAGGGGACGAAGTAATAAGCGGCTGCATTAATACCAGCGGGCTTATTCGTATAAAAACGACAAAAGAATTTGAGGAATCCACCGTTTCAAAGATACTTGATTTAGTGGAAAATGCAAGTTCAAAGAAATCTCATTCCGAAGCATTTATTACAAAATTCGCAAGAGTTTATACCCCGGCAGTGGTTTTTGGTGCAATAGCTCTTGCAGTGCTGCCGCCGCTGTTTAGTATGATTGTACTTTCTTCTCCGGCAAACTGGACCGACTGGATATACAGAGCACTGACGTTTCTTGTAATAAGCTGCCCATGTGCGCTTGTAATAAGTATACCGCTCAGCTTTTTTGCCGGAATAGGATGCGCAAGCCGGGAAGGAATCCTTATAAAGGGTTCTAACTATCTTGAAATTCTTTCTGATACAAAAACTGTAGTTTTTGATAAAACGGGAACGCTGACTAAGGGTGTATTTGAGGTTTCAAAAATCGAAACTAACGGAATCAGTGAAAAAGAGCTGCTGACTATTGCGGCAGCGGCAGAGCAGTATTCTTCACATCCGATAGCCCTGTCTATAGTAAAAGCAGCCGGAAATGCTGAACTTCCAAAGACGAAGGATGTAAAAGAAACAGCCGGTCACGGAGTACAGGCTGAGATAAACGGTGATACAATACTTGCAGGCAATGCAAAGCTTATGAGATCAGCTGGTATTGAAATACCTCAGTACACTGGTTCAGGAGTCGTAGTTTATATTGCGAGGAATAGTACATACTTAGGAAGGATCATTATTTCCGATGTTGTGAAACCCAGTTCTGCAAAGGCAATAGAAAACCTCAGAAGCAGCGGAGTGAATAGGGTTGTTATGCTTACCGGCGATCACGATACATCTGCAAGATCAGTGGCGGAAGAACTCGGAATTGACGAAGTTTACAGTGAGCTTCTGCCGTCAGACAAGGTGGAGAAAACAGAGGAGCTTCTCAGTCAATGCAAAAATGGTGAAACACTTGCATTTGTCGGAGATGGTATCAATGATGCACCTGTTTTGTCAAGAGCGGATATTGGTATTGCGATGGGTGCAATGGGTTCAGACGCTGCAATAGAAGCGGCGGATGTAGTTCTTATGGATGATGATCCCGTCAAGATATCAAAAGCTATCAGAATATCAAGAAAATGTCTGCGGATAGTAAAGGAAAATATCTGGTTTTCAATTGGTGTAAAGCTTGTATGCCTGTTGTTAGGAGCGATTGGCATTGCAAATATGTGGATGGCGATTTTCGCCGATGTGGGAGTAATGGTATTAGCGGTTCTGAATGCGATCCGCTGCATGAAATATTAAAAAAATCAGCGTAATACGGCATTATGTTTTTGTGCCGTGTTACGCTGAACTATTATTTTACACTACAAATCCGCCGTTTACTCCAAGTACCTGTCCGGTAATAAATGAAGCGTTTTCGTTTGCAAGAAAAAGAGCAGCCTGAGCAATATCGTCAGGTGTACCGATAGTACCTGTTGGTGTATCATTCTTCAAAGCTATAATATCATCATCGCTGAGATGAGAGTTCATATCTGTCATAATAACACCCGGGGCAATACAGTTTACAGTAATACCGCTGAGACCTTCCTCCATTGCAAGCGCCTTCGTAAGTCCTATTATGCCTGCTTTTGCAGCGGAATAGTGAACCTCACATGATCCGCCGACCTGTCCCCACATTGATGAAATGTTGATTATACGTCCCCATTTATTATTTATCATATGTGGGAGAGCTGCTCGGCAGCAATAAAATGCGCTGCTTAGGTTGGTGCTTATCATTCTGTTCCAGTCCTCATCGGTTATATCTGTAAAAAGCTTTGTCTGGGATATACCGGCATTATTGATAAGGATATCAATTTCTCCTATGCTGTCAAACATTTCCCTTACCTGTACCGGGTCAGAAACATCAGCCTTGACCAGATGCACAAACGGATAGTCACTTGATATTTCAGAATATAAGTTTTTAGCCTTGTATTCTGATTTGAAGTAATTTATCCAGACATTGTATCCGTTCTTTGCAAAGCTTCTTGCACACTGTGCGCCTATTCCTCTTGAAGCGCCTGTTATCAGTACGTTTTTCATATCAGACCTTTTGCAGAACCTTTACTATCTCGCCGACAAAACCGTAATGCCAATCTCCATTTGGATAGCTTTTGTTAATTATTTCCGTATCAAGGAAGCAATCTTTTTCTAGCTTCTGACGGTACAGCTTTTTGCATATTACAACAAGCTCTGCCTGTTCAAAATACGGCGCTTTGTCTCCGTACACAGGCACAAGTCCTGTCTCCTTAACCTTGTCAACATCCCTGCCTGAATGACTTCCGCAGTAGCCAAGCTCCTTCATCATCTTGTTTCCGAAGAAAGAAAGTGTATAATAGTCATTGCTGTCAATAAATTCAAGAGTATAGCGTGATTCACGGATAAAAGCGAATGTTACGTTTTTGTTCCACAAAATTCCCACTCCACCCCAGCTTGCGGTCATAGTATTCATTTTTTTGTCATTGCCAGCGGTAACAAGCATCCACTGATCGTCAATAGCATGAAAAAAGTTTGTGTCAAGCTTTTTAGGGTCAACAGTTTTGAAAGCCATATTAATTCCTCCGATTATAATTTTTATATAATGATATTATCATCATATTAGAATTATAACACTATAAAAAAAAAAAGTCTACAAGATTTTCTAAGCGCAGAGCCAGCGTGACGCTGGA
>CACXDE010000248.1 GCA_902766305.1 uncultured Ruminococcus sp.
ATCATAAATAAATATATCAGGACATGAAATGCGGATAAAATGCAGAATGTACGAAGCCGCATAACGTGTTTTTCCGGAGGAGGGTTGAAGTTTGGCAAAGGATTTTGTTGATTCTATTCTTGAAACTGAGGAAGAGTGCAAAAAACAGGAAGCACTTGCAAGAAACAAGGCTGAGCAGAAAAAAATTGATGCGAAAGAACAGGCTGAAAAGTACATATCTGATGCAAATAAAGATGTGGAAAAAATGCTTGAGGATGACAAGGCGGCCGTCAGCAGAAGCATTGAGCTCAGACTTGATAAAGAAAGCATGAAAGTCAAGGCTGATTGTGATAAGCTTTCAGCAAAAGCTGATAAGAACAGAGACAGAGTGATAAAGCTTGCTGTTTCCGCAATAACAGGATAAGGTTTTGAAGAAAATAACTAAGTAAGCGTGGTGATAATATTTGGCTAAACTGAAAATGAAGGCTGTGCGGATAATTGCACTCAGGGAAGACCGCAAACGTATCCTGGAGCATCTTCAGAATAGTTCCCTTATTGAAATAAAACACAATGAAGTGCCTGAGAGCGGTTTTTCACGTGTGGATACATCATCGCAGATACAGAAATTTGACAGGAATGATCAGCTCATGACTCAGGCACTGAAGATACTGGATAAGGTTTCGCCTGAGAAAAAAAGTCTGCTCAGTTCCTTCAGAGGTAAAAGAGAGGTAGAGCCTGAAGATATAGGCAGTATTGCGTCAGATTCTCCAAAAGTGATAGGTATTTGCAATAAGATATGCGATCTTGAAAAACAAAAGGCAGATTATTCAGCTGAGAGGATCAGAATAAAGACTATGTGCGCCCAGCTTGAACCTTGGGCTGGTCTTGATATTCCGATGAATACTTCTGACACGTCAAGCACTGCCGTACTGATAGGAACTTTCCCGAGAATGCTGGATGATGTTTCATTGTCCGAGACGCTGGCACAGGAAGAGGATCTGGTGTTTGAATATGAGATAATTTTCTCCGGTTCAAACCTGACTTGCGCTGTCATTTATGTTCCGAAGGCTCAAAAGGAAAAGGCGGAAAACGTACTTAGGACTATAGGCTTCACACGTCCGCTCAATCCTACTTCAAGGACTCCATCGGAGAAAATAAAGAGACTGAGAAAAAAAGATGGAGAGCTTGAAGAAAAAATATCTAAGGCTAATGAAAGTATTAATGGATATGTTAAATACCGGAGTATGATAGCAGATACAAAGGATTATTATAATATCCGGTCGGATAAGTATAAGGTCATATCCGAGCTTGATCAGAGCGGGCATACCTTTATACTCTATGGTTATGTTCCGGAGTGCGACTGCGAAAAACTCCAGCAGCTTTGCGAGCGGGCGGCAACCTGTGTTGTCGAATTTTCTGAAGCAGGAGACGATGCGCCTGTAAAGCTTAAAAACAATAAATTTGCAGAACCGGCAGAAAGCATTGTTACGATGTACTCGCCGCCGTCAAAGGAGGATGTAGATCCAACGCCTATACTTGCGTTTTTCTTCTATTTCTTTTTTGGCATGATGTTTTCTGACGCAGGTTATGGTCTTGTGATGCTTATAGCCACAACGGCAGCTATAAAGATCTTCAAGCCTGATAAGCCAATGAGAAGTACTCTGAAGCTGTTCCAGTACTGCGGTGTTGCGACAGTATTCTGGGGACTTGTGTTCGGCAGCATATTCGGTGATGCGCCGGTTGTGTATTACAATCTGTTTACCGGCAGCAATCTGACTATGGCGGATATTCTCCCGTGGCCTATTCTGGACACGCAGAAGGATGCGCTGACAATAATGATACTGTCTATCGGTCTTGGACTTATACATATCCTTGTTGGTATGGGATGTAAGTTCTATGTTTGTCTGAAAAACAAGCGATATGAAGAGGCCTTCTTTGACACAGGCTTCTGGATGCTCATGCTTATCGGATTTGCTGTTCTTGCGGCAGGTATGGTCACAAGTCCGGTACTTATAACGGTAGGAGCTGCAATAGCTATTGCCTGCGCAGTGGGGCTGATACTGACGCAGGGAAGAGATAAGAAGGGTATTTTCGGCAAGCTTCTGGGCGGTGTAGGTTCGCTCTATGATATAACCAGTTATATCAGCGATCTGCTGAGTTATTCAAGACTGCTTGCACTCGGACTTACAACGGGAGTTATGGCACAGGTGTTCAATATGCTTTCAACTCTTATGGGTACGAATGTTTTCGGCATAATATTCATGATAGTGATATTTATAGCAGGACATCTTATAACGATAGGTCTGAATGCTCTGGGTTCTTATGTGCATACGATGCGTTTGCAGTATGTGGAAATGTTCAGCAAGTTTTACGATGGAGGCGGAAGGAAGTTTGAACCCTTCGCTGTAAATTGTAAGAACTTCAAAATCAAAAATTCTGAAGATATGTAATTATGGAGGTATTTAATTATGGAAGGTATAGTATTTGCAATTCTGGCTGCTTCAATAGCAACAGTTCTTTCTGGTATTGGTTCTGCAAAGGGTGTAGGCGGCGCTGCACAGACAGCTATGGGTGTTCTTTCAGAGGACAGCTCAATGTTCGGTAAGATGCTGGTTCTTACACTTCTTCCCGGTACACAGGGTCTTTACGGGTTTATCGTAGGCTTCCTCATCATGATTAACTGCGGTGTTCTTGGCGGAGAGATTCCTACACTTATGCAGGGACTAGCTTATGTTGCAGCGTCTCTTGCTATCGGCTTCGGCGGTATGATCTCAGGTTTTGCTCAGGGAAAAGCTTCTGTAGCAGGTATTTCAATGTGTGCAAAGGACGAGGGCAATTTCTCAAAGGCTATGGTATCTATTACTCTCGTTGAGATATATGCACTTCTTGCGTTCATAGTATCACTTCTTATGGTTATTTCTATTCCCGGTATAAAGATGTGATGAAAGAAGATTTAAACTGTAAAAAAGGCTGGTGAAAATATGAGCAATGCGGATAAAATACTGTCAGTCATAAAGCAGGAAAGCGAAGATCGCATAAAGGAAATGAATGAGCAGGCCGATAAGATTTATCAGGATATCACAGGCGATGCACAGAAAAAGGCTCAGGAAATACGCAGACAGGGTGAACATAAGGTACATCATCAGGCAGAAAATCTTCTGAAAACATTTCACAGCAGGGCGGAGCTTGAAAGACGCAATGCGATACTGAAAACGAAGAGAAACGAAATAGATAAGACTATAACGGAGCTTCATAAATATCTGATGTCTTTGGAGACTAAGGATTATTTCCGGATGATAATAAAAATAGCTAAAACTCTTGATGATACAGAAGGAGAGATGTATTTCAATTCTGCTGATCTTAAAAGACTGCCCAAGAATTTCAGCAAGATCCTGACGGATCATTCTATAAAATCCCATGTGTCCTCTGCACCTGATGACAGTATTGACGGCGGTTTTATACTGAAAAACGGTGATATAGAAGAAAACATGAGTTTTTCTGCCGTTATAGCGGCAAACCGTGAAAAACTGGAAGATGTGATCGGCTCAGAGCTTTTTAAGGATTAAGGAGGATTTGTATGTCGTTGTCGTATGAATTTTCTATCGGATCCGTCAGGGTCAGAGAAAAAAGTCTTTTTAATACAGCCGATTACGAACAGATGCTTGCACTGAAAAGCGAAGAGGAGCTTATGGGCTTTCTTGAGAATAAGGGGTATCCTGAGGGAGACAGTGTTGATGAGATACTGAGTCTTCAAAGTGAGATGATGTGGAAATATATCCGCAGTGTTGCGCCTGATATGGATATATTTGCGCCCTTCTATATGCAGAATGATATACATAATTTCAAGACAATACTCAAGGGAGTAATGTTCGGTAAAAGTTATGATAGTCTTTTGCTGATTCCTGCCGATATAGATACTGATCTTATCCGTGAATGTATAGAAAACCGCAAGTTTGATAAGCTTCCCCAGTGGCTGTCTCCGGCTGCTGAGAAAGCATATGAGCTTTTGGCGCATACCAAGGATGCAAGACTGAGCGACGGCGCACTTGACAGAGCTCTGCTTGAAACACTGATATCATCTTGCAAAAAAAGCTGTTCAAAGTTCCTTACAAAATATTTTAACACAATGGCTTTTTATGCCAACATAAAGATAGCTATAAGGGCTTCAAGAACCAAAACTACGATGGAATATCTTGCTGTATCTTTGTGTGAATGCGATGATTTTGATAAGGATAAAACTGTCAGGATGATTATGTCAGGCAATGAAAGACTGCTTAAATATCTTGAAACGGTGAATGCGTACGGATGCAAAAAGGCAATAAAGCTCTATGAGGAAAAGCCCGGTCTGTTTGAAAAATTTGTTGATGACAGTCTGATCAGGATAGCAAAGGAAATGTGCAGGTTTTCGATTGAAGGACCGGAGCCGCTTTTCGGGTACTATATAGGCTGTGAATATGAGAGACGTGCTGTCAATATGATAGCTGGCGGCATAAGAACGGCAGCTGCACCCGATACCGTCAGAGAAAGGCTGCGTGAAACCTATGGTTAAGAATATTGCATATATTGGTGACAGCGAAAGTGTCAAGGGTTTTTCCGCTGTCGGTATAGATACTGTCGTCTGTAACGACACTGAGGATGCCGCTGTTGTACTGAAAAATGTATCCGATAAGGACAAATATGCTGTTATATATATGACAGAAGAGCTTTTTGAGGCAGCATTAAAGGAAGTTTCAAGGCATTCAGGTCAGACAATACCGGCAGTAATACCGCTTCCGGGTGCAAAGGGTAATACAGGAGTAGGTTCAAAACGTCTTTCAGCCTTTGTTGAACAGGCTGTAGGATCTGATATACTCTTTAAATAAAATAAAATGCGCAAAAAAGCAATAAAATTTGAGAAAAGGTATTGCATTTTTATTTGAACTGTGTTACTATAAGATGTACGCAATTCAAAAGGTCAGGGAGGTGGAAATATGCCGAATATAAAGTCTGCTAAGAAGCGTGTAAAGGTTATTGCTGCAAAGACAGCTAACAATAAGAACTTCACAAGTGCTATGAGAACAGATATCAAGAAGGCAAATGCTGCTATCGAGGGTAATGCTGCTGATAAGGAGCAGGTTGTTCGTCTTGCTATCAAGAAGATAGACAAGGCTGTAGCTAAGGGCATTCTCAAGAAGAATACTGCTTCAAGAAAGAAGTCTTCTCTTGCCCGCAAGCTCAACGCAGGTGCATGATCAACTGAAAATTGATATAACTGGAAGCAGGACTTTAAGGTTCTGCTTCTTGTTTTTTGTACTGAATACATTGTTGAGCTTTTTTTGAAAAGAATAACAATACCACAATCTGTATTGCTTGTAAAAAACAGGAACACAATATATAGTGATTTTTAATATGCGTTGATGCCATAATATACATAAGTTAGTCTTAATAAGAGAAATGATATTGTTAATTATTTACGATAATAAATAAGTGATTTTAAATATGGTTGACAAATAATAGAAAGGGCTTTATTATTATAATTGTAAATAAGTTTGTGATATCTGCCATGAAAAAATATGGACTTAAATATGTACTTAACTTTATCGGAGGGCATTTATGATGGAAAATAAAAATTCAGAAGCATGGGAAGGATTTGAAGGAAGAATCTGGAAGGAAGAAATAAACACCAGAGATTTTATTCAGAAAAACTATCATCCGTATGACGGCGATGAATCATTTCTTGAAGGACCTACTGACGCAACAAATACTCTCTGGTCAAAGGTACAGCAACTCCAGAAGGAAGAAAGAGCCAAGGGCGGAGTACTTGATATGGAAACTAAGATCGTGTCAGGTCTTACAGCTTACGGTGCAGGATATATTGATGACGAGTGCAGAGAGATGGAAAAGATTGTCGGCTTGCAGACAGATAAACCGCTGAAA
>CACXDE010000249.1 GCA_902766305.1 uncultured Ruminococcus sp.
AGTATCCCGAGGATGTGATCCGGCAGGCGAAGAAACTGCCGAATTCGGTTTCCCGGTCTGATCGTCGCGGCAGGAAGGATTTCCGTGATCTGCTGACGGTCACGATCGACGGTGAGGATACGAAGGATTTTGATGATGCGATCACGCTGTCGAGGACGAAGGATGGCTATGAGCTGGGTGTTCACATTGCGGACGTGTCGCATTATGTGACGAGCGGCAGCAAGCTTGATGAGGAAGCACGGCAAAGAGGAACATCTGTATATTTTGCCGACCGTGTTATACCTATGCTTCCTGTGGAAATATCAAACGGCTGCTGTTCTCTGAATGCCGGAACAAAGAAGCTGACGTTTTCCTGTATAATGACGCTTAATGAAAAAGCAGAGCTTGTTGATTACCGGTTTGAGAAAAGTGTTATTATTTCAAAGGTGAGGGGAGTTTATTCCGAAGTCAATGCTATTCTTGCCGGAGAAGCTGACGAACAGTTAAGGGAAAAATATTCTGCTGTTTATGACGAGATATTTGTTGCAGAAGAGCTTGCAGAGATATTAAAGAAAAAAGCAAGGCGAAGAGGAGAGCTTGGCATAGAAACCACGGAGCTGAGATTTGTCCTTGATGAAGACGGAGTATGCGTTGATGTTTCTGAACGTGAAAGAGGAGAGACAGAGGAGCTTATAGAGCAGTTCATGATAATGGCAAACGGTGCTGCTGCTGTTTATGCTAAAAGTGCCGGAATACCGTTTGTATACCGTGTTCATGAAGCACCGGATGAAGAAAAGCTTGCCTCTCTTGCAGAGCTTGCGGCAGCCTGCGGATTCCAGACAAGACGGCTGAAGGAGGGTGTTCATCAGACAGACCTTGCCGCGCTTATAGAAAAGGCAAAGGAGACAAAATATGCTGGTCTGATATCAACACAGGTGCTGAGATCAATGTCAAAGGCAAGATACGACCCCAGACCGCTTGGACACTTTGGTTTGTCGCTTGAGGATTACTGCCACTTTACATCTCCTATCAGACGTTATCCTGATACGTCAATACATCGTATCCTGACAGATCTTGTCATCGGTGTACCGGTGGATAAGATACAAAGCCGGTATGAGGAATTTGCTGCCGAGTCTGCAAAGCTTTCATCTGAGTATGAACTGAGGGCTGTACGTGCAGAGAGAGATACAGAGAAGTGCTATGCGGCTGAATATATGAGAATGCACTTGGGCGAGTTATATCCGGGCGTTGTTTCCGGCGTTACGGCAAAGGGAATTTTTGTTATGATACCAAACGGCATAGAGGGCTTTATTGACCTTACCTTGTCGGACGGAACATATTTTGTGTTTGACGGAAAAACAACAACCACAGATACAAAAAGCGGAAAAAGCTATTGTATAGGTGATGAAGTGACGATAAAGGTTGCCTCTGCTAATGTAGCTTTGGGACAGATAGACTTTGTTATCGCTGACGGAGAGGTACAGCAATGAAAAGGCTGAAATTCAGATATGAATTATCCGCCGTTTACAGCAAGCCGGTAACGGACCACAGATTCAATTTCCGTTTCCTGCCCCGTGATAATGCGAGACAGAAGGTCGAGGATACAGATATTTTTATTGCCAACTGTCACAAATATGACGAGCTTACTGACAGCTTCGGCAATGGTCTGATAAGCGGATATATACATATGCAGCACGCAAGATTCGACCTTACAATGTCGGGAAGCGTTATAACAGGAATTGATATTTACGAGGAAAAAACTGCCTGCCCTGAAAAATATGACTTTTTGCGCTGCCAGAGTAAGCTGACACAGGAAGGCACAGAGATAAACAGGCTTAAAAATGAATTTGATCTGAAAAGATTCAAAAGCGATTATGAAAAAGCTCTGTTTCTTACAGACAAACTTTTTTATGTTATGCGGTATGATCCGAAATGCACGAATGTGGGAGACAGCGGCGAACAGGCACTCCAAAAGGGCGGCGGCGTCTGTCAGGATTATGCACATATCATGCTGTCGCTTCTCCGGGCAGAAGGTGTGACGGCACGTTATGCGGCAGGTATGCTTTTAGGAGAGGGCGGCTCTCACGCATGGACAGAGGTTTTGTGCCGGGGCTATTGGTACGGCTTTGATCCGACAAACCGTAAGCTTGTGAATGATGAATACATTCGTATATCATGCGGAAGAGACGCTTCTGACTGTCCTGTAATAACCGGCACGATGAATACAGAGGCTTCTCAGATTCAGACGGAAAGGTGTAAAGTCTATTTGTAAGTGGATTGTTTCAGAATATTGAAGCTGATATCTGCAAAAACTGATGTTGACAAGACGGTAAAAAAGAACTAAATATAAACAGAAACAAGGCGTTCAGCTAACTACGGCAGTCCCCTAAAAATATAGTTGATGAAGTAACCGCGGTTTTTCAGGACAGGCGGTTACTTCTTTTTATGCTCGTCCCAGATACTTGACATTGTTACAACGGGAATAGCACTGCCCGTGATTCATGAAAGTTGTGTATGATAAGAAAGCAGTGTAAGACTGAATTGGGAGTGCAGGCTCTGCGCCGGCTCGCTGGAATGAAAATATGGTTGACAAAGACACATAAATTTATTATACTATAATGCGAGGAAGTATATGACGCTGGATTTTGTTATGATAAATGAGTAGAATTGAATACCGTATTGTGAAGAATCAGCGATTTTTAATGAAAGAGGGATGAATATGAGAAAAAAAACGAATGCCGTTACCGGAATAGTCATTGTAAGCCTGATAATGACGGTGTTTCTTGGAGTGGGACTGATATTTACTCCGTTGGGGCTGCCGACAATAAATGCCGGAACTAATGGTTTTGGTGCTTTTGATATGAGGTTTTCATACACTGCTGACAATGTTATGACGGTAATATCTCACTATAACGGCGATATCAGCAAAGAGTGGGGAATGTATTATGTTCTTGATTTTATATTTGCCGCAGCAAGCGGAACATTTATGTTTGTTATGCCGCTCTACTTCTATATGATAAGGGATAAGTGGTATCTTATTTACCGTACAGCATTTTTCTCAGCAGTGGCTTTTGCATTTTTTAACATAGTTGAAAATATACTTATACTCCGCCTTATGAATATAACTCCGATGTTTACCGAGGGGGAGGCTGATATTGCCTCCGGTATAACTTCACTGAAATGGGTGTTTGCAGGACTTTGGGCAGCGGCTATGATAGTTATATTTATTATTGCTATGCTGGGAAACGGGAGCAGATCACGTCATTCCAGAAGAGCAAGATGATAGGCCGGACATAGAAACAGAATATAAATGTTTTGAGCTGCCGGTGCTGTTTTTGTATCGACAGCTTATTTGTTATAAAACGAATAGTTAGCACTGTTTGCTATAAATGGGAAAAGATACTATAGTATAATTTGGGTTAAATTAGTACTGTTGGTTTAAATGGTAAAACACGGAAATTATAAAACTATAATGACATCACATTTTGTGTGATTTATGTGGGACATTTACAGCAAAATGCACAGTGGAAGTATCTTCCAATAATTCGACAGAAAATGCCAAATTTCGCATAAAAAAGCCATTTTGAGGTAAAAAAACACATAAAAAACAGGGCATTATTATGACAATTGTAGAAAATTGTACTAAAGTTAAAAAAATGATGTTTCTCTATTGACAAAAAGAGTAATTCTATAGTAATATTTATAATAACAAT
>CACXDE010000250.1 GCA_902766305.1 uncultured Ruminococcus sp.
CTTTTTTTATCTTATCTGCTGTGTGACGTCCGCTGCCTGTCCGCGTGACACAACGTGACATAATTGCTTATTATCAAAGGCGCAATATTTCCCGCTCATTAATAGGCGCTATCGACGGTATCCTGATAATAAAACCGGATTGATCGTCTTTTTATCGAATCGACTTATGATTTCCAGTTATTTGCAAACATTTATGCATTGTTTTAATGCGACAGCTGTCTGTCTATCTATCTCTTTATATATCGCGTGCTCCGACGCCTTCCCTGGATAGTATCCGGATTCCCGGAAACGCATTTCCTTCAACCATTACCCAGCCATGAATACTGTTGTATGCCATATCCCAGCCGACAAAATGCTGTCGAGTGAATATCATAATGGGTTTATTCAAATTCTCTGAACCCCAGACTTACTATTACGCCAGTATTCTTATCAATTTCTGCAAACAGTCCGCCTGTATTGGCATTATCCACAAAACTGTCCCCGTCTCCGACTCTCAGAACTGTCTGAATAATGGAACCATCGTTTCCTTTGCATAATGTAACAATACGCACTGTATTAATGGATTCAGGCTGATATCTTGCCATTTCAGGGGGCTGGATTATTTCTTCCTCAATAACCATTTCTCCTTCATTTATGATGTCTGAAAATACCGATTCGATATCATCATATTGACTCATTACATATTTTGTAATTCCTATGCCTATATTTTTATTCAAAGGTTTTATAAATATCAAATTATACTTCAAACAGAAATCGCATGCGAAAAAGAAGCGTTATTATTTATTAGTCTTTTTGTTACTGAAAGCCCAAAACTTATTCATAAAGAAATTGACGGGTACAGAAATAATAAGATTAATAAATGGGGCAATATATCTGTTTATCCCAAGTTTATCGATCCAAACCCAAGATAAGATATTTGTTAAAATCAGCCCTGAAAAAGCGTACGATGCATAGCATTTAATCAATGAGAAAAAAATCTGTTCTCCTGAGCGCTTCTCTTCATTAAATACAAATCTGTTGTTCCAATAGAAACTCCATGCAACAGAAAGTACCCATGAAATAACATTTCCTATGAAGTAGTCACCTTTTGGAAACAAGTCAGATTTTTGCAATATAAAAACAGTTGCCGCATATATTGCGTAACTTAATAATGTGTTGCTCAACCCGACTATACAGAAACGCACGAATTGTTCAAATGAGCTTTGCTTTTCCTTAACCAAAGTAATATGAAAAATGCTCAATACCCATTCCAATGCTTTATGAATAACACTATTCATGCCAACGTATTCTGTTTTCCCATCTTTATTTGCCACCGATCAATTTACCTTAAAAGTTTATTCTCTCCTCTTCAATTACCAGAGGCCTGTTCATGACCCTGGTATTTATACTCATAATATATTCTCCCAATAGTCCTATAAAAATCAGTTGAACTCCTCCGAGGAAAAAAACTCCGATCAGCATAGGTGCATTCCCTGCGGCAAAAGAATTCCAATGAATCAGCTTCATTATGAGATAAATGAGCGCAATAATGAAACTGATAATTGCAATTATTCCGCCTCCAAAAGTTGCTATCCTTAGCCCTGTTTTTGTATAGCTCGTAAAGCTCAGCATAGCGGCATCAAAAAGAGTAAAGAAGTTATTGTGCGTCTTTCCGGCTCTTCTGTTTGGCTGATTATACGGTATTTCAAGATGATCCGGAGCATATTCAGCTACAATACCTCTGATAAACGGAGTCGGATCTTTGAGGGATCTCAAAACATCCACAAAAGATCTGTCATATAATCCGAACCCTGTAAAATGCTCTATCTGTTCAATATCGCTCATCTTCCTTATTGTTTTATAATAAATGCTCCTGAACGTATACATCAGCCTGTTTTCTTGACTTGATGTCTTAACCATAGTAATAACTTTATGCCCGTTTTCCCATTCCTCCACCATTTTAGGGATTAGTTCCGGAGGATCCTGGAAATCGGCTACCAAAAGAATTGTACAGTCTCCGCTCGTCTGGCAAACACCGTAGTACGGGCTGTTGAACTGCCCAAAATTTTTCATATTAAATATTGCCTTCACCTTTTTGTCTTCGGCACATATTTCTCTCAAAATTAATCGTGTATTATCTCTGGATTTGTTGTCTATAAAGAGTATTTCATAATCATATTCCGGCAATTCATTAATAAAAATACTCTTTACAGTTTCGTATATAGGGCGTGCGTTATCTTCTTCGTTATAGCACGGAATCATTACAGAAATTGTTTTCATATAATTATTGATTATTATACTCCTTTATAATTCTTTGAATTCCATCACAAAAGTGAGTCTTAGGTTTCCAACCTGTATCTTTATTAAGATTACTAATATCTGCACATATATTCATAACAGTTGATGAGTTGTAAGGTATATCCCCTATGCCCAAGTCCAGTGACGGATCAATAGCGTCTCTGATCATTTCAATGTATTCTTTTAACGGCCTCGCTTGACCTGTACCAAGACA
>CACXDE010000251.1 GCA_902766305.1 uncultured Ruminococcus sp.
CGGCACTAGCACCGCCCGTGATTCATAGAAGCTGCGAATTGTGAAGAAAGCAGTGCAAGACTGGTGTGAGTCCAGCGTCACGCTGGCTGGCAAGTCAAAATAAACTTGACAAGTTTATTTCTCAAAAGTAGTAAAATGTCTGATATGCCACTGCTTTGAGATTTATTGAATTATCCGCTCCTCACTGACGAATCTTGTCTGCTAACTGCCATACATTGAAGTTGCCAAAATTCTTCTTTGCCTGCTCAATAATGATCTCATCGCCAGCCTTAGCAAGCTCTACCAATATCCTGAAAAACTCAGACCTCTTTTCCTCAGAAAAACCGGAGACTGCCTTTATAGCGGCGCTGTAGGATATAAATTTATTTTTGTTCAGTTCGTCAAGCGTAGCTGCACCCGGAGCTTCTATCATATCGAACAGGGCAGATACAAAAAGTTTTTTTTCATCGTTGTTAAGACCGCCGAGCCATTTCCGGAGTGTCTTATCCATAAGAGTACTTTCATTTGAAAGTCTGTCGGCTGTGACAAAGCTGTTTCCAAGTACGCACCATGTATACGGGTGATGCTGATAAATACCCTTTGCACTGCTTGTAACTACAGTTCTTTTTTCATTATCTGACAGAAGAATACCTACAAGTGATGATTCCGGTATAATCTTCTTCACTTTCGGCAAAATTGTCTGGTATTCCTTTGAATCTGCCACACTGCTGTTGAAGCCCGGACCATCGTTTGAATAAACAGCAATAATTCTGCCCCTGATGGATTCATTGCAGAAGGCAGAGCCGTATACCGCAAAGTTTCCGCCTTTTGAGTGTCCTCCTATACGAAGCAGATTATTAATCTTTCCGGAAATAAAGTCTATATATGCCGCTGCCTCCTTCTGCCCGGGGGTTGCGGACAGAAAGCTCAGATTACAATCCTCCTTCCAGCCGACTATAGTATCGTCAGTTCCTCTGAAAGCTATGTACGCTGTTTTATCCTCCGGCATAAAAGTGACTGCCGCAAATTGCAGCTGCTTTTCAGTATCAATCTTTTCACGAAAAAAGCAAACCTTCATATCCCTGAATCTTGCACACCCAGCTGCTTTTTCAAACAGCTCTGTCGGGTCGTTCAAAGGTATATTGTGCTGTATTCCTGAATCCTTCCACCTTGAATACAGCTGACTGAGCGTTATGCTTTCATCTTCGTCTATAATTCCCTTCATATTTATGTACGAAAGCTCAGAGAGAATCAGGTTATCAATATCATTGAAATTCCTTTCGGAAAACCTGATATCGCCTCTCCAATCAATATAGTCAATAATATTGCCCACTTAAATCACTCCGATAGTCCGTTCAGTATCTTGTATTTGTTCTTTTCATCTGCCTGATGTCGCTGCCGAAAAATTCTATGTCCTTCAGCATACCTACCATTCTTGAAACCATACGGCTGCCGTATGTTCTTTCAAGTTCATCTGTAGAAAGATTTGTACTGATTATCATTGGTTTTCCGGAATTGAGCCGGGTATTGATAATATTGTAAATTGCCGCACAAGTGAACTTCGTTACAAATTCAGTTCCTAAATCGTCAATAATCAGCAGGTCACAATCCTGCAAAAGCTGCTGGTCTGCCTGCCTTTCGTCTGAACGTCCGCTGAACTGGTTTGTTTCAAGACGTGAAAGAATATCCGGTGCAGATACGTAAATTACTCCGAAACCTTTTTCAATCAGCTTTCCGGCTATCGCAAGAGAAAGATGAGTCTTTCCCAGACCGGTTTTTCCGGCAAATATCATACCTTCGGAATATGTATCAAAATTGTCTGCATATCTTTTCATACGTTCAAGAACCTTTGACATATATGCGTATTCCGTTACTTCACTGTCATCTATCCTCCTGTTTTTGGAGTAATATTCCGGAGAAAAGGTCTCAAAGCTGCAAAGAGACAGGGGAGAGATGTTATTCAGTTCTTCGTAGGCAGTCTGCCGTACAAGCTGCTTCATACATCTGCACATTTTTCCGTCTATAAATCCCGTGTCATTACATTCAGAGCAGCTGTACCATGGCTCAAGGTAATTTTCCGGAAGACCGCTGCTTTTGAGGATTGAGGACAGCTCATCCTGTAATGCAAGACTTTTGATTTTCAGATCTTCAAGTACTTCCTTTTTATTTGCGCCTGTTATTACCGATTTTGCGGCAGCAGCTGCAATATGTACAAGCCTTTGTTCTATTTCCTTCACTCTCGGCCGGCGTCTGTAAATATCTTCACGGCGTATATCAAGCTCTTCTTCAGCCCGGAGCCTTCTCATATCCATTGTTTTCTGAGCAGATTTGTATATTTCAATGTTGTATCCCATCAGAATTCCTCCTCGAGAATAGTATTGGTTTTCTTATATTTTTCAAGATCATATGACGGAGCACTGTCGCTGCCCGATTTTTTCTTATTCTTTTTCTTATCCTCTTCCGCCTGTTCAAGTGTACGGATACCGCTGTTGTTCCATCTTTCAAGTATGGTGTTTACATACTTGGGTATATATTCGTGCTTTGCGTCAACGCATATCTCAAAGGCGAGCCTTACCATTTCATGAGAAAACTTCCATGTATTTAGCCAGCGGTCCGCAAATTTTATTTCATTTTCAGTAGGTGAATGTGAGGGCAGACCGAACAGCTTCATCACCTGACTTGCTGCGCTTCTTCCGCTTGTAAGCTGCTGAATGCGCTGTTCAGCACGTTCGAGGGTATTTATTTCATCGTCCGACCAGTTTATGGCTGTTTTTTCAATGTAACGGGCATTGCACTTTCCAATCCTTGCTGCATACTGTATAAGCATAAGAATGACCTCTACCGGCAGCCCGTCATATTCATTTATAAGCAGCAGTGTTTCCTTTTCATTGTTGCTTGTAGGTCTTCCGAATATTTCGTCAGCAGCCTGCATAAGATATGCTATGCTTGCGTCATTATTCATTCTTTCTGTAAGTCGAACCATATCAGGTTTTTCAGGACGTGAAAGTGTTCTTGATGCTTTTTTCTCTTCCGTTTCTGCATTTTTAGTATCATTTTTTTCATCAGCCGAATTATCATTCGGAGCATTATCATTATTTTTTACTGCTCCTTTGGTGACGCTTCCGGCATTATTTTCAGCTGCCGGCATATCATTATTTGTTTGGGATACTTTTTCCGGCGGTGAGAAGCTTCCTTCGTTTTCGCATATTACTCCGGTTTCCTTCCAGTACAGCATACTGTCACGAACATCAGCAGCGGACATTGACAGTGAAGCAGATATATCCTCTGTAGTAAAAGCTTCACCGGCATGACGGAGAATCCATAGTATAACTTTAAGCTGAGCAGCCCCTGCAAGCTTTATATGCTTGTCTACGATATCGCACGGCACGGCGAAAACAGAGTTCCACGCACCTAAATTCAGTTTATATTCCATATTACCCATTCCTTTATTATAAATTCATCTTTCCATTTTCAAAATCCACATTTATTATATAATATTATCGGGATAAAAAAATACTGTCAAAATGCACAAAGTGAAATGCTGATTTTATCAAAAATGTCGAAAAATGGTAGATTATAACAAGAAACAGAAAAACTATTGACAAATTAAATTGTATACAATATAATCTTATACAAGAGTTACGGATACAAAAAAGCAGTTACTGACTCTTATGTATTTGCAGCTTATTTTATAAAGGAGATAGATAATATGGGCATTTATGACTACAAAGTTACAAAACCTGATGGAACAGAAGTGTCTTTGAGTGACTATAAGGGAAAAGTAATAATAATAGTCAATACAGCAACGGGCTGCGGTTTTACTCCGCATTATAAGGATCTTGAGGATATGTATGAAGAGTTTCATGACAGGGGACTTGAAATAATTGACGTACCCTGCAATCAGTTTGCAGGACAGACTCCGGGAACGGATGATGAAATACATCAGTTCTGTACTCTTAGATACAATACACAGTTTCTGCAGATGAAAAAGTCGGATGTGAACGGTGAAAACGAACTTCCGCTTTTTGGTTATCTCAAATCTCAGAAGGGGTTTGAGGGCTTCGGAAAGGGATCTTCTGCTCTTGCAATGGGCATTATGCTCCAAAAGATAGATAAGGACTATAAGAACAATCCCGAAATAAAGTGGAATTTCACAAAGTTCATTGTTGACAGACAGGGAAATGTTGCTGCACGTTTTGAACCTACTGCAAATATGAAGGAAGTCAGAGCTTTTGTAGAGACTCTGATAAATGAATAATATTTTCGGAGCAGTGTTATGGAAGAAAAAAAATATGATCTGCTTAAGCTTGAGAACCAGCTTTGTTTTCCTTTGTATGCGGCTGCACGAAAGGTAACGTCAATGTACACGCCGTATTTCAGGGAAACCGGGATTACATATACACAGTATCTCGTGTTTATGGCATTGTGGGAAAAGTCGCCCTTGTCCGTCAGGGAGCTTTGCCGGATATTGTATCTTGACAGCGGAACTCTTACTCCGCTTATCAAGAAGTTGGAGAGGGAAGGATATTTAATTAAGAAACGTGATCCCGACGATGAAAGAGTAGTAGTCGTTTCTCTGACGGATAAGGGATATTCTCTGAGAGAAAATGTAGCAGATGTGCCGGAGAAGGTCGGCGGCTGTATGCCGCTCTCAGCTGAGGAAGCTAAAACGCTGTACAGACTTCTTTACAAGCTTTTAGAAGCTGAATAATTTGAACTTTAAGCTCTGAGCTCTGAACTCTGAGCTTTGAGCTTAACAATAGAGGTATGATATGGAAAAAACATCTGTTATAAGAGAAAAAGCAATAATCAGGACAAGTATTATCGGTATTTCAGCGAATGTAATGCTTGTAATATTCAAGTCTGTCATAGGCATAGCTGTAAACTCTATTGCTGTAATACTTGATGCTGTTAATAACCTTACTGACGTGTTTTCGAGTGTAGTAACTATTGCCGGGACAAAGCTTGCAGGCAAAGAGCCGACAAAAAAACATCCATACGGTTACGGCAGGGTGGAATATATGAGCCAGCTTATTGTAGCTGCTATCATACTGTATGCCGGAATAAGTTCTGCCGTTGAATCAGTAAAAAAGATAATTTCTCCTGAAAAAGCTGATTACAGCACCGTTTCTTTGATAATAATATCAGCAGCGGTAGTTGTAAAGCTTCTGCTTGGTTTTTATGTAAGAAAAAAGGGAAAAGAGGTCAAATCGGGAACGCTTGAGGCTTCGGGGTCTGATGCGCTGTTTGATGCTGTTATATCCTTTTCTGTTCTTGTAAGCGCTGTGATTTATATGGTGTCGGGTATCAGTCTTGAAGCCTGGGTAGGCGCTGCTATTTCAGTATTTATCGTGAAATCCGGTCTGGGAATGATAGGTGAAGCTGTGGATGAGATGCTGGGACACCGTGAGGAAGGAGAGCTTACAAGGTCTGTAAAGTCTGTTGTATCTGAGGAAGAGGGAGTTCACGGAGTATATGATCTTCTGCTGCATGATTACGGACCTGACAGACATCTTGCGTCAGTGCATATTGAGGTTGACGATAATCTTACTGCCAAGCAGATTGACGCAATGTCGAGAAATATACAGAAAAAGGTTTATGAGGAAACCTCTGTAATTCTGACGGCTGTAGGTATATATTCAAGAAATACCGAGGATGAACAGGCAGATCAGATGAAACAGGAGATCAGAAAGCTTGTTATGTCTCACGACGGGGTTATACAGTTCCACGGTTTTTTTGCAGATACCGAAAACAAAAGCGTATCATTTGATATCATTATAGATTTTGCACAGGACAGAAAGAAGCTTTATGAGCATATTTATGATGATGTCAGCAATAAATATCCTGATTTTACGATAAGAATAACTCTTGATGAGGATATTGCAGACTGAATCAGGCGGTAAGAAGTAAAAATTTACAAAATAAATGTTTGTAAGACTTAATGTTTGGAAGAAATTTAATTGTAAAATAATGAAAAAACACTTTACAAAAGGTGGTTTTATGTTGTATTATATAGTACGGTGACGTGAAAGTTTAAATAGGCGCAGTGTACGGTAGTCGCTGTCAGCCGTGTGAGAGTACGAATATATACAATTGGATGACAATTATCCATAATGAAAAATTCTATCAGGAAAGAGGAAGATAGCGTGAAAAACAAACGTCAGCCTATAAACAGCCGTAAGCCTGTTGAAAAGAAGTCGGACAGAACTCCTGTCGCTGTTGACGATAAAAAAGAGAAGACAGCTGCTGCTCCGGAATCAGTAGTGACTGAGGAAGTTAAAGCAGCCGAGACAGCAAAGGAAGAAAAGACAGAGGCAGTTAAGGCAGAAAAATCTGAAGCTGCTGAAACTGTTAAAGAAGAGAAGACAGAAGCTGTCAAGGAAGAAAAGTCCGCAGCAGAGCCGGATAAGAAAGCTGAAACAGAAGCTGAGACAAAAAAGGAAGAGGAAGCTAAGTCAGAAGACAAGGAAGCTGATAAGGCTGAGGAAGAATCTGGTGAAGAAGAGGTAGTGTTTGCTGTTGCAGCAGCACCGAAGCCTGCTAAGAAGATAGCTCAGCAGAAAATCACGAAAAAGAAGAGCAATGTGCCTGTTATTCCGATAATTGCAAGCGTTGCCGTTCTGGCGCTTGCTGTGACGGGTGCGGTTCTTCTGATAAACAGCACTAACAAGCCTGAAACAGACAGCGGCAGCGAAAGCGCTGTTTCAGAACAGGCTAAGGACGCTAAAGGAGCCGATCAGTCGGGTGCGCTCAATGCACTTCCGCTTGTTAACGATAATACAGCGGAGATAAAGACAATCAATACCGCAAGTATTGTGTTCGGCAGCAATGTTACTGTATCAGGAGTTAAAGTTGAGGGACTGACACTTAATCAGGCTTATGACGCTATGAAGTCAAGGCTCAAGGAACTCAGGGATGATATAAAGATCAAGATTAACTGCGGTTCAAAGAATACGACCCTCACTCAGAATGATTTTGAGTTTGATACAGATGTGTCAAATGTTCTTATTCAGGCATACCACTACAGCAGAGGAGAGCTTGATCAGCCGACGGTTGCAATTACGGATAACGGCGGTGTTACGGATTTTAAG
>CACXDE010000252.1 GCA_902766305.1 uncultured Ruminococcus sp.
CACTTGCAGATAATCAAGCTGTCCTGCCGTTTTACCGTGCATGATCTCCACACACATAAACAGAAACAGCTGCACATCCGGCGGCAAAGTTTCCGTTATGCCTTTGATGACATGTATCTGATTAAAAATTTATTTCAACAATATATATGTTATAAACAATTAAATGTTTTAATTTTTATGTAAATTATATGTTTTATTTTTCGTATCAGCATGATATAATGTTTATATATAACAAATAATTCATAAACATCTCACCCAATTTATAGTACAGAAATAAAAAACAGAAGTGAGGATATATATGAACGATAAAGAAAAGCAGCGCAGAACAGAACAAAAAATCCTGCAGGGGGCAGCATATGATACTGTTCAGCGATACGGCAGTGCAGTAAAAGAACATATTACTGCATATTCCGGTTTTGATGCAGAATCAGGCTCAGATGCTGTGAAAGGTCTGAAACAGATCTCAGAATATAAAACAAGTAAAGAATACTATGATACAAACATTAAACAACAATCCGGTTTTTCCGCAGAAGTCAAAGCCGTCGCAAGAGAAAATGCAGAGCATGCCATAAACGGTACAGGACACAAAACAAAAAGAACAGATGATATTTCAAAGCAGGATTATTCAAAAGGCAGAACAATCGGCGGAGTAAATGATCAGCTTTTTGACCTTGTTGAAACGGATTCAAACGGAATGATAATAGAAGGTACTGCAAGACAGCTGAAATTTGTAGGCAGCAGTCCTGAGCAATGCACCGAAAGATTGCTTAGCAGCAAATTTGACAAATATCGTAATGCTGATGTCCCAATCGAAGTGCCGAAAGATTTTTATGATGGAGTAAAAAAGAATCTTGAAATAAAAGAAAAGAATCTTGAAGCGGAAATTAAACACCAAAAGTCCAACGGAAATACTGCTGTGATTGATAAAAAGATCAAAGAACTTGAAAGAATACGTAAAACAAAAGAAAATCTTCGTCAGAGTAATGTAACAAATAAGGAAGCAATTGAAGCTCGTCTGCATCCAAAAATCTCCACTGCAAAGGATATACTCAGAAATGCTAATCAGGCCGGACTGAAACAGGCAGCAACGGGTGCGGCTATTGGAGGAGGTATTTCTGCCGTCAAAAATGTTGTACGCTGCGTCAGAGGAGAAACAACCGTTGAAGAAAGTGCCTCTGCCATTTTAAAGGATACCGGAAAAGCTGCAGTATTCAGCTATCTCACGGCATTTTCAGGCTCTGTTATAAAGGGTGTTATGCAAAACTCGTCCCATACATATATAAGAGGACTGGCAAAAACTAATCTGGCGTCGGGATTAGTAAGTGCAACAATTACAGTAGGCGGTTCAGCCGCAAAACTGATATCAGGAGAAATAGATGGTACACAATTTGCCGATCAGCTTATGGAATGTGCTGTCGGTGAAATAGGGGCTGCTATGTTTGCCGCTGTTTCTGTAAAATCAGTCGGAACTGCCGCCGGTACTGTTGCTAAAATTGCCGCCGGTGCTGCCGGAAGTACAATAGGATATTTGGCTGCGATAGCCATTTATAAAGAAATAAAAAAATCTGTCGATGAACATATGCTTGCGATAGAACAAAGAAAAATAATTGAAAAAGAATGCGAGGATCTTGTTGAAATGATATGTTCCTACCGCAAAGATATGGAGCAGGATGTAGAAAACTATCTTTCAGAACATCTTTCAGTCTTTAATGATGGCTTTTCAGCAATGGACAACGCAATTATTGATAATGACAGTGATGGTTTTGTAATGGCAAATGTTAAAATACAAAAACTTTTAGGACATACGATACAATTTGCTTCACAAGAAGAATTTGATGATCTTATGTTTTCGGATGAGGCATTTAAGTTATAAGGAGTTGAAATATAATGTTTACCCCAAAGGAAGCTATAACTATTTTCTGTTATCTTGCAATGGTTGACGGGGATTTTTCAAAAGACGAAAGAGAGAAAATCAGTGAAATTGGTCAGGCTGTCGATCAGTGGTCCTTTATGATTTATAAAGACGAAATATTTTCCGGATGTGAAAAGCAGACCAAAAAAGTAATTGATGAAGAAGATTATTATGATGTGATTTCCGAAGGCGTTGACAAAATAATTAACAATGCTGTTACAGCAACGGACGGTGAACGCAGTATAAGTACCAGACTGCTTATCTGGAATCTGCTGGTTATATCCTATGCAGATAATGAATTTTCTTCATTAGAAAGACGGCTGATAAAGCACATTGTAAGAATCACAAATACTGAAACAAGCGTATTTCTTGAGATGGAACAACTTATAAATACAAATCGTATCATTGAAAAAGAAATTGCGGGACTTTCGGAATCAAATCTTCCTTATGCCGAGGTAAATTCAAGAATTGAGGAACTGAAAAAAAGATCGGCGCAGATCATCGAAATATCAACTAACCTTATTGCAGACGAAGGTCTTATGAAATCAATTGAAGCAATAGAATATAAACCGGATTTTATTGACCGGATACGCGATTCATTTCAAAATAACAAAAACGCCGCTTCTCCGGCTTCCGAATCAGTTCCATGTCAGACCGGAAATGAATCTCATGCAAGCTCATCGCAAAGCAATCATCAAAAACCTTTAGACAATATACTTACAGCAACAAAGGATGCCGGAAATAAAGTCGGGGGATTCCTTTCGGATACTGTTTCAAAAATCAAAGTCGGAAATCCGTTTAAAAGATGAATAAACCAGAAGGGAGAAAAAATATGCCTATACCGCTTATTTTTATAGGTGCTGCTGCCGTTTCAGGTGCTATCGGGATCGGTGCAACTACCAAAGCAGGATTTGACCATAATAAAGCCAAAGCCATAAATCAGAATGCAGCTGACCGGATCGAGGAAGCAGTAAGCCGGATGGAAATATACAGAAGGCAGTGCGGTAAGTCACTTGAAAACTATGGGGCAGAAAAATTATTTGTTCTGCAAAATAGTATGAGATTATTTGTCGATTCATTTTCTAAAATAAAAAATATAGATTTTACGGAATCAGTAGGATTGGACGAGCTGAAAAGGCTCCACATAGACAAGATTGAATTTGAAGAATTAAGACAAATTGAGAATTTAGTGTTTACAACTGCAGGAAGTCTTTTTGCAGGTATGTCAGGCGGTGCATTGGCTGCTTTTGGTGCATATAAAGCTGCCACCGTCTTTGCTGTTGCATCAACAGGAACAGCAATATCTACTCTTAGCGGTGCAGCGGCTACAAATGCAACGCTTGCATTTTTCGGCGGCGGATCACTGGCAGCAGGAGGGCTTGGAATGGCAGGAGGTACAGCTGTACTTGGTGGATTAGTAGCCGGTCCTGC
>CACXDE010000253.1 GCA_902766305.1 uncultured Ruminococcus sp.
CATCCTCTGTAAAGGCTCTGTTGTCCGTTCCGGCGCTTACAAAAAGCGGCGCCGCTGCACATATGCCAACAACAAACGCTATCACAATACTCAATATGATCTTTTTCTTCATATCAACCACTTCTCCTTTTTTGATATCAGCATCCATGTCTCAGGAAATTGTGCTCCGTCAATTTCCGCCCTTATAGTATCACAAATCATGTTTTATGTCAACAAAAAAACTCACCAAAAATTCTCTCTTTTTTTGGTGAGTTTGTTAAAATCGTGAGCTTTTTTATCAGTAAAACTATTTTGTGAAAAGAACCTTCGCCGCTCTGTTAACAGTTGTAAGTTGGAAGTTGTCAGCTTTCAGCTGAACATTGACTTAGTCTCTTCAGAATGACAAGAGTTTGACTTTGAGCTTTGGACTATAAGCTATTTTCAGAGAGACTCTTTTTCCATGATACGCTTGATATTGCGAAATATGAAAGAAGCCTGGTATGCTCTGATGACAACTTACGACTGATAACTGACAACTTTCTTTGAGCTAAAAAATCAGAATTTTCTGTATTTTTTTACAGGACGGTACTGCTTTTTACGATGGTTATATACTGTTATTATTATTATGTACACAATTATCATGAATGCTATGACTGAGGCTGCTATGATAAACCAATCGGAGGTCGCTATCTTTTTAAGTCCGTCAGCCGCTGTAAGCAGGTCGCTTCGGTCAATGCTTTCCCCCGCCAACAGATCAACTACCGCTAACTGTTGATTTGCATAGCTCAGAGTGACAGTCCCTATCTTATCGCCCTTCTTTATGGGTGCGTCTATTTCTTCCGGCACACTGAACGTCTTGTCTATACTGTCGTTCGTGATATTATACGGCATCAGCTTGGTGACACCGCTTGCCGGTATCAGCTGTAGGGTATCCTTGTTCCATGCAAAATTGACCTGCACTTCCTTAAGCAGTTCATTTTTATCAAGTATGGATTTAAGGGAAAGGTTGTCAAACGCCCACTCATAGAGATTTACGGAATCAATCATTGCGCCGTTATCGTATGCGTTTCCTTCCTCGTCCTCATACGGCGCACCGTATGCAACACAAAGATATGTATATCCGTCCTTTGACGCAGTGGAAACCAGACAGTATCCTGAATCATTTCCGGTAGAACCTGTCTTTATACCGTTGGCGTACTCGTAATAGTACTCTCCTCCCCTGCCCTCATCTATCATATAGTTAGTGGTTATCAGATAGCGGTCTTCGCCTATACAATCCGATTCCGTCATATTGGATATCTCGTTAAATTCCGGCAGCGTCATAGCGTACTTGGCTATCTTCGCCATATCTGCTACGGTCGTATAGTGGTTCGGGTCGTTAAGACCATGGGGGTTTGCAAAATGTGTTCCCGTACAGTACAGTTCCTTTGCCTTCGCATTCATCATGCTGACAAATTTTTCTATACTTCCCTCGCCCACGTAATCCGCAAGTATAAGCGCAGCATCATTTCCGGATGGTATCATAAGGCTGCACAAAAGCTGATATATACTCAGCTTCTCACCTGCTTTCAGACCTGCTACAGAGCTTCCGGTTCCTTCCAGCATATCAAGCAGTCTCTCCTTGACTGTAACATAGGTTTTACGGTAATCGTCCACATTCTCCGCTGTTATTATGTATGTCATTATCTTTGTTGTCGATGCCGGAAACCGCCTTGCGTCAGCTTCCTTCTCAAAAATCACTGTCCCTGTATCAAGGTTTTCGAGATATACTGATTTGCTTTTCAGCTCCACATCAACATTATATACTGCTGCATCCGCTGATATCGTACAAGGCAGCATAAAAGCCGTAAGCACTATAAGACAGGATAAAATAACGGATATTATTTTTTTCAATCGTATCAGCTCCTGTAAAATTATTTGAATAAAACACATAAGGGGGAAAAAATCAAGCCGACAGCCAGCCGGCTTGATTTGTTTTGTAGGTGTTTATTTGTTCTTCTTATATTTTACATTATTTCAGCGAAAAAAACAAATAAAAAACTGCTAAAATTATCTGATAATACAATTGTTTTTGTATGCAATATTTTTTTATCAGTTTATCATAGGGTCAAAGCCTTTGAGCATAATGCCGGATGATACTCCGTCTGTAGTTGAATATGTTATAGATTCTCCATAGTCATATATACTGCCTTCTTTTATATAGCCCTCTTTTTCAAGCTCTTTCAGAACAGGCATTACCAGTTCACGCTTCTTTTCTGTATCGCCATTTTCATAAGCATCGCTTGTTGTAATTTCCTGTATCCTGTTTTCGACTACAGACATTCTGTGTATCCATTCATCGTATTTCTTTGACCACTCCGGATACGCTTCTTTTATTTCTTCCAGCACATCAGCAAGCGCCTGATATCCTTCGACTTCATACCTCGTGCCTTCAACCAACAGACCGCCATGCTCAAAATCAAGCCGTCCCGTTCCGTTTTCCTGAGTGTAGAGCAGTATAATACCGCTGTCAGTGTATCTTTTGTCAGATTCTCCCGTGACATTGATTCCGTTAAGTGCCGCTGTAAGCTTTGTAAGCATTCCCTCATCATCTGTCATGAAGTAATCGCTCTCAGCCTCTCCCATATATCTGAATTTTATTTCAACCAACTTACCCTTACGGCTATCCCATGAATACAGGGGCGGCTCGCCTTCTGATGTTCCCGAAGCCGTAGAAGCTTCCGGACTGCCTTCAATTGTTTTTGATATTTCGGATACAGACGATTCTTTTTCAGAAGAATCCTGTTTGCTTTCTGATACGGATGAAACCGAAG
>CACXDE010000254.1 GCA_902766305.1 uncultured Ruminococcus sp.
ATTTATAACCTACTCCCCATACAGTCCTCAGTGTCCAGCGGTCTGATACGCCTTCAAGCTTTTCTCTGAGACGTTTTACATGGACATCTACAGTTCTTGAATCTCCGTAATAATCGAAGCCCCATACTTCATCAAGAAGCTGGTCACGTGTAAATACCATGTTGGGGTTGCTTGCAAGGAAATAGATAAGCTCCATTTCTTTTGGGGGAGTATCTATTTGTTCATTATTTACTCTCAGCTCGTAGTTAGTCAGGTTTATTACAAGTTTATCGTAGCTTACTTCCTTTTTGGTGGAGGGTGCCTCCATAACAGGAGTCTGGTCGTTTACACGGCGCAGCACTGCCTTTATTCTTGCAACGATCTCCTTTGTTTCAAAGGGCTTTGTAACATAGTCATCAGCACCAAGCTCAAGACCGAGAACCTTATCAAATACCTCGCCCTTAGCTGTCAGCATGATAATCGGACACTGAGATACCTTTCTTATTTCACGGCATACCATCCAGCCGTCAAATACGGGCAGCATGATATCAAGCAGGACAAGATCAGGCTTTTCCGTTTTGAATTTTGTAATAGCCTGACCGCCGTCATTCGCAATGACGACTTCAAAGCCTTCCTTCTCTATATATAATCTCAGAAGTTCGCATATATTTATATCGTCATCTACAACAAGTATTTTACCCATACTCATATTTGTTCCTTCCTTTCTTTCTTTCTTTTTTTAATAATAGTGATATCTTATATCGGTTCAAAGCTTTAAGCTATAAGCTCAAAGCATGATTTGACAAGTTTATTTTTCAAAAAGAGTAAAAAGTCTGATATGCCGCTGCTCTGAGCTATGAACCCTGAGCTCTGAGCTTATTCATCTTATCTCGCTTTTTTTGAATATGATACCGCCGGTGAAAACGGATACAGCTATATAAGCGAAGGCGGTAAGAAGTTCTTTTATTCCGCCGCCATTACTGATGCTTGTAAACACTTCCACAAATGTATTCATGAGAACATAAGAAGACATCTCTGACAGATCAGGATTTGCCATAGAAGCTATGCGGATAAGTCCGGCTATAAGCATAGGTGCAGCAATAGCAGCAGCTACTGCAAAACCGCTCCTTCTGAAAATAGTTGTCAGCATTACGAACAACGCCGCTGAGGACAGGATAAGCATTATGTATATGACAGCCATAAATATAATGCTTCCGGCTGAAAGATCGGTTTCAAAGCTGACATGGGGGAGAGCCGTAATACATCCGGCTATAACATAAACAAGGCCAATAAGCATAATTCCGATAAAGGATACTATGTTTTTTGATAAAAACAGTTTTATCCTGCTGCATCCTCTTGATACAGTGTTTTTGTATGTTCCGGCATTATATTCAGCAGCACAGTAAGCGCATACAAAGGGTGAACCTATAAGCCACAGAGAACCGTCTGAAAGAAAAATGTTTATGTACGACAGCAGATTCTGGGAGGGAATCTGAGACAAAGCTTCATCAAGCATATCGGTATTCATGTTGTACTGATCCATCATAGCATACCAGAGAGCGATGTTCTGACCTCTTTCTTCCCAGAAATAATTGTAAAGAAGTGACATTGATACGCCAAGCACAGCGGCAATGAACATACATACATATAAGCTTTTTGACCGCAGCATTTTTATAAGATCAGCGCTGATCATACCAAGCATTTCAGTCACCTTCCATCTTTTCTATAAAATACGATTCAATAGTATTTTCATCGTTTGATATTGATTTCACTGTTATATTATTGTTAAACAGCTCATTTGTGACTCTGCCGATGTTGTCTATTTTTTCGGAGACAGTTATTATGCCCTTATCGTCTGTTTTAATAAGTTCCGTATCCAGAAGCTTTTTAATGATCGGTACTGCTTTGTCGGGTGCGTCAGTTTTTATTACCGTGATATTCCCGCATTTCTTTTCAAGCTCCTCGGCAGTTATTTCCTCAACAAGCCTGCCCTTTGCTATTATACCATAGCGTGTGGCTATCTTTTCAAGCTCGCTTATTAGATGACTGGAAATAAGGATGGTTTTACCTTGTTCGTTTTTCAGTTTCAGGATAAGCTGTCTTATTTCTGCTATGCCGGAAGGATCAAGACCGTTCACAGGCTCATCAAGAATAATAAATTCAGGGTCGCCTATAAGAGAAACTGCAAGACCAAGACGCTGTTTCATTCCAAGTGAAAATCTGCCGGCTTTCTTTTTGCCGGTATCGTCAAGACCTACTGTTTTCAGTATTTCCTGTGCATTTTTTTCATCTTCGCCCGTCATGCGGCAGAACAGGCGTATGTTTTCAAGTGCGGACATATTCGGATAAAAGGCAGGACTTTCCACAAGACTTCCTGTTTTATGTCTTGCAATATTAAGCTTTTCTCCGTCAAAGAGTGATACGCTTCCGCTTGTGGGCGCAGTAAGCCCTAATATCATTCGTATAAAGGTTGTTTTGCCGGCACCGTTTTTGCCGACAAAGCCATAAATATCACCCGGGTTTATAGTCATGTCAACATTATCGACTACTCTGGTTTTTGAATAAATCTTTGTAAGCCCCTGTGTTTTTAAAATGTATTCCAAGCATATCACCACCGTTTATTCAGCTGTCTTTTTCTTCTATTTCCACTATTATTCTTGACCGTTTCAGGTATGTTACAGAGAATACCTCATTCTTAGAAGCTGCTTCCTGCATCTTACAGAGTTCATCAATTGACAGCGCGCGTCCATAGACATATTCACCGTCATCAGCACGGAACTTATACATTGCCGTAAACTGAAAATTATTTCCGTCAAGTTCAAATACAGGCACTATTTCGGTATAAATATAGTCACGTTCGTCTATATCCTTCCTTGCTTCGTTTTGTCTGCTGAGAGGATGTCCCTTTATCATTCTTTTGGCTGTTTCTCTTGTCATTTTTATCCTCTTTCACTATCTTTAATCATAGACGCAAAGTTTTCAGGTATTCTTTAACAGTCTTTTCTATGCGGTATGAATCACATATCTTGCTTATTGCCCTGTTGTGAGTGGGTACGTCAAAGCATCCGTCAGTAAAGCAGGGGAGAGTCTCTGCCGGATATTTAATGTAACATTCAGCCGCAGACCAGGCAACACCCATAGAAGAATAGTACTCCTGTGTATCTATTAATTTCAAAGCCTCCAGCGACCTTTGAATGTACTCGTCATTCACGAAAAAACGAAGTATCATAACAGCGGCAAATCTCTGTTCAAATTCCTTGTCAGAATTAAAATAGCCGCTTATAAAATCCCACACCGCCGGTAGGTCTTTTTTTGGAAATTTCAGGGTACATATAAAGCTGTCGCAGACGCTCCAGTTATTTATCAGCGGTACAAACTTCCGCATAAGCTCTGTGCGCTGAACCGTTGGTATTTTAAGATAGCCTATTATCATACCTTTCAGCATGGTTTCTTCAAAATACAGATCCTCGCTTTGTATATCCGGAATATTTCCGCTTTTTGCCAGTTCCTTTGCATATTCACGGAGCCTTGGAAGCCGTATGCCAATCATATTTCCAGCTCCCGGAACAAGTGCAGAGGAAAACTCCATATATTTATTTTCGCCCATTCCGAGCAGTTTTTTGCGTACTATTTCATTCATAAAAATACCCGATAATTAATTACCAATAAAATCCAGAATTGCTTTTGTAACTTTTTCACGGCAGACATCATTGAGTATTTCATGCCGGCAATCTTTATACAGTATAAATCTGACGTCGGCACCGTTTTTCACAAGATTGTCATTTACCTTTTTTACACCTAAGCCGTAGTTTCCAACGGGATCATCTGCGCCGGAAAGGAGAAGTATCGGTTTTTTCGCCACGCATGAAGAAAACCATTTTTTCTTATTGCATTCATGGCTAAGTGTCACAAGATCTTCAAGAGCAGAAACTGTAAATATGTAATCACATAACTTATCCCGTTTATATTTTTTTCTTTCTTCTTCTATACTGCTAATCCAGCAGTGTGTATCATTTTCATCAAAACCCTCATTATATGCTTTGAAGATAAGATCGTTAACCTTACCTGATCTGTATTCAGCTCCGCGCTGTTTTTTCAGGATTTTCAAAAGCATAATACCTGCTGCGGCTGACGGTTCCGGTCCGCCAGTTCCCATAATGATAAGCTTATCCTGCATATCGAATTTTTCTGCTGCAAGTCTTACAATGAATGAACCCATACTGTGTCCGAAAAGATAATATGGCAGCTGTCTGCCGTATTCATTCCTTACGTTTTCGGCAAAAACATTCACATCGTCAACTAGTATTTTCCACCCGTTTTCGGGGGCAAAGTATCCAAGCTCCGACCTGTTCAGCACTGTATGTCCATGTCCGATATGATCGTAACCGAACACAAGATATCCTGCGCCGGCTATTTTCATCATAAATTCATGATAACGTCCGATATGCTCTGTCATGCCGTGCACAACATGAAACATTCCCTTTATTTCACCCTCCGGTATCATCACAATGCCTTTGAGCTGATGGACACCGTCTGAAGAAAGTACGCTTTTTTTAACTTCCTTAATTTCCATGATTAACTCTCCGAATAGGCGATGACAGCTTTGACAGCTCTTTTCCATTCGCCAATATATTTAGTTCTTTCATTTTCGTTCATTTCAGGCTTGAATACCTTTTCGCTTTGGCAAAGGTCAGATATCTGTTTCTTGTCAGAGAAGAATCCTGTTGCAAGACCTGCTAAAAAAGCTGCGCCCATTGCTGTAGCCTCTTTGGATACCGGACGTGAAATTGTAATATTGGAAATATCCGCCTGAAACTGCATAAGCAGATCGTTTGCAGACGCACCGCCGTCAGCCTTCATTTCAGTTATGTCCATACCTCCGTCACTTACCATTGCACTGATAAGATCATTTGTCTGAAATGCAACAGATTCCAGTGCCGCACGTATAAAATGCTCTGTCTTTGTACCTCTTGTAATTCCAAGGACAGCACCTTTTGAACGCATATTCCAGTACGGCGCGCCCAGTCCGGTGAATGCAGGTACAATATACACGCCGCCGCTGTCTTTAGTCTTAGCAGCAAAGTATTCGCTGTCTTTGACATCACGAAGCATACCGAGGCCGTCTCTGAGCCATTGAAGAACAGCCCCTCCGATAAATACACTGCCCTCAAGAGCATATTCCTGGGCACGGTCCTTTTCTGTTGCGGCAGCAGTTGTAATAAGACCGTTATTGCTGCGTACCATTGTGTTTCCGGTGTGAACCAGAAGAAAGCAGCCTGTTCCGTATGTGGTTTTTGCCTGTGACGGAAGCAAACATCCCTGTCCGAAAAGAGCAGCCTGCTGATCGCCGGCAATTCCTGACACAGGTATCTCAGTCCCCATAATGTTTATATTTCCATAGATCTCGCTGCTGCTGCGAACCTCAGGCAGCATTGACAGCGGGATATCAAAGTATTCTGTCAGACGTTTGTCCCAGCAGTCGTTTTCAAGATCATAAAGCATTGTGCGTGACGCATTTGTACGGTCTGTAGCGTGAATGCGTCCGCCGGTGAATTTCCATAAAAGCCAGGTATCTACTGTACCGAAAAGAAGATCACCGCTCTCGGCAAGGCTGCGTACGCCTTCAACATTATCGAGTATCCATTTGATTTTCGTTGCGCTGAAATATGCGTCAATGCGCAGACCGGTTTTATTTCTTATATAGTCTTCCATTCCGTCAGAAATTAATTTTTCACAAATATCGGATGTTCTTCTGCATTGCCATACTATCGCATTGCAGACAGGCTTTCCGGTAGATTTTTGCCAGACTACAGTTGTTTCACGCTGGTTAGTTATACCGATTGAATCTATTTCATCAGGTGATACATTGCTTTTGGCAATACATTCTGTTACTGCCGCATACTGATTTGCATATATTTCCAGCGGATCATGCTCTACCCAACCCGGACGGGGATATATCTGGGCAAACTCACGCTGAGCACTGGAAATGATCTCTGCCTGTTTATCGAACATGATAGCTCTTACACTTGTAGTTCCTGCGTCAATTGCAAGTACATATTTTTTCATTATGTATCACAACTCCTGTACTTTTTCGGGACGTGACAGAATCCGAAGGACTGCTGTTTATTTATTCAGAGGTTTCATTATCACTATTCCTCTTTGCTATAAGCTCCTCCAGCTCCTGTTTGCTGAAACGATAGACCTTGTTGCAGAAATGGCAGCTTGCCTCAGCATGACCAAGCTCGTCTGCGCTTGCTCTTATATCGTCATCGCTGAGGGAGAGAAATGCACGTTCTACCTTTTCACGGCTGCAAGCACATATATAATCTATCGGCATTTCGTCAAGCACCTCGACTTCAAACCCGTCAAGGGCAGCGTCACAGATATCTTTTATGCTCATGCCCTTTGCAAGCATGGTTGTGACAGGCTCTAATTTTTCTATATTCTTTTCAATCTTGTCGATAGTGCTGCTGTCAGCGCCGGGAAGAAGCTGAAGTAAAAAACCGCCTGACAGAAGAACCTCATGTGTTTCCTTGTGCAGCAATACTCCTAAAGCGCATACTGTAGGAATCTGCTCGCTTGTACCGAAATAGCTTGTTATATCTTCGGCTATCTCACCTGATACAAGCGGAACCATACCTATATAGGGTTCACCTGTTCCGTAGTCACGCATTACATTAAGTACACCCGTTCTTCCGACAGCCTTTCCGACATTTATTTTTCCGTTATCGTAATATTCTGTATGGCAGCCGGGATTTTGTACATACCCACGGACATTTCCGCTGCTGTCGCTTACAGCTATGACCGCTCCGAGTTCACTGTTATCACCGTTTACTCTGAGGGTAATTGAAGCGTCCTTTTGCTTCAGCTGTGCGCCCATTATAGAGCATCCTGTAAGAAGTCTTCCAAGTGCGGCGGCAGCAACAGGAGATGTCCTGTGTATGCGTGACGCTTTAAATACTATATTTGATGTTTCAGCGGCGGATATAACTACAGCGCCGTCGGATGTGATACATCTTATAATCTTGTCTTCGCTCATATTTTTCCCTTCCGATTTTTCTGGATCTATATTATACTATTCTTAATTTTGATGTTTCAGTATGTTTATTTTGGGGCTGCTCGCCCGGACCTCGTCAGGGAACAAGTTCCCTGCACCCGTATATTATTTGTCGTTAATCTTATCTGAATGCTTCACAACATATACTACTCTTTGTGAATCCGTTTCCGGCGGTGAAAATGACATATCGTCATAAACCGCCTCTATTTCAAGTCCTGCTTCAGTCAGCATTTCCTTCATTTCTTTATCAGTATATGCTCTTTCGGAAAACTGTTCGTAAGTTCTTGAATACATATCACCCTGCGCTTCAAAAAAATCAAGTGTGATAAGCACCTCATTAGTACTCGGATCATACTCATTCTGCCATGCACAGAATACATCCTCGTTTTCTATAATGTAGCAATTGTCAGAAAGAATTTCTTTATGCTTATAAACAGTGTTCGCATCGAATACAAAAATACCGTCCGCAGACAGATATCTCGCAACATTTGAAAAAGCCTTTACAAGCTCATTTTTATCAGTGATATGATTAATGCTGTCAAGTGTGCATACGCAGGTGTCAATATCCGAATACAGTTCCATTTCCTGCATTTTACAGCAGATAAGGATGGGGGAGAAGCCCTCGCTGCTTGTCTTCGTCTGCGCAAGCGTCAGCATTTCGCAGGACATATCCGCGCCGAAAGCGTCTATACCCCTTTTCAGAAGCTCAATAAGAAATGAACCTGTACCGCAGGCGAGATCGAGTGTTACCCTGGGAGAATGACCATGCCTTTTCAAAAGCTCAAGAAAGTGTTCCGCTCTTGCACTGTAATCCACATCTTCTGTCAGTGAGTCATAATGTTCAGCAAAGTATGTATAACTCATATCCGTATCCCTTATTCGTCGTCCTGTATTCTTTCAAAAACTATTGAGTAACCGTTGCTTCCATAATTAAGAGAACGGTTAACCCGGCTTATTGTAGCTGTGCTTGCGCCGGTTTGTTTTACTATATCGGTATATATATCGCCGTCATTCAGCATTTTAGCCACTTCATATCTCTGGGCCATTGCTCCCAATTCCTGTACTGTACACAGATCATCAAAAAAACGATAGCATTCTTCAACATTCTGCAAAGTAAGAATTGCCTTAAAAAGCTTTTCTATACTTTCAAATCTGATTTTTTTGTTCATGTACTCACCTGTTTCCGTGGAATTTCCAGGGCTGTGCTTTTTCGTTAAGCTGTTACAGCCGCCCTATTGTACTCATATAATTCTAACACATAATATCCAAAAAATCAACCAGCGTGACGCTGGACCCTCAATATATTTTTAACCAGTGTGACGCTGGAAGCTATTTCCGTTTACCATAGCTATCAGGCAGCTTTGCTTACCAAAATTATACGCTCAGAAGTCCGAAGCTTAAAGTATAGTAAAAAATCAGCCGCACCCGCTGCAATAATAGCAGGAGTGCGGCTCTGTTCTTTTATTCAATTCCGATAAAGGTGTAATCCTGCGCTTCAATTGCAGATTTAATAACATCCTCGGGTACATTCTTGCTGAGAGTTATTACAGCCGTATCAGTGTTGTGATCCGGTGCGACGTTTTCGATACCGTCAATTGCTTCAAGAGTCTTTTTAACTCTCGCTTCACAGTGTCCGCACATCATACCTTCGATCTTAACAGTTTTTGTCATAGTCTTTTCCTCCGTTTTTTTGATTATTTTATCATGACTAATGTCATGAAGCTTTACAAGGTTCAGTCTGAGAGCATTCATACATACGCAGAAGCTTGATAATGCCATAGCTGCCGCACAATATGCCGGTTTCATTTCTATGCCGTACAATCCGGCAGCAAGGGGGATACACACTGCATTGTATATGAATGCCCAGAAAAGGTTTTCGTATATATTCCTGATTGCCGCACGGCTGAGACGGACAGCGGCAGAAGCATCTGTCAGCCTGTTTTTCATAATAACAACATCAGCTGCGTCTATCGCAATATCCGTTCCGGCGCCTAATGCGATACCTGTATCGGCAGACGTCAGTGCAGGCGCATCATTTATACCGTCGCCTACCATTATTACCTTTCCGAATTTTTTTAATCCGTCAATTTTTTTTGCCTTTTCATCGGGCAGAACGTCGGCAATGATATTATCTATACCGGCTTGTCTGCCAATCGCCTTTGCTGTACGCATATTGTCGCCGGTAAGCATTACTACTTTTATTTCCATAGCTTTCAGCTCTTTTACGGCATCGGCTGAATCACTTTTTAAAGTGTCCGCGGCCGCAATAAGACCGATAAATTTTCCGCCTTTTATAAACAGCAGAGGAGTTTTCCCCTCATCTGAAAGCTCTTTAACTTTGTCTTTAAAATTCTCAGGAATACTGCACTTCCGTGATATATAGCTGTAGCTTCCGCCCTCAATGGGTTCGCCGTCAAGAATTGCCGAAAGACCGTTTCCGACTACAGCCCAGAAGTCTGTGACCTCAGGGAGACTTATACCGGCAGCTTTTTCGATTACAGCCTTTGCAAGCGGATGCTCGCTTCGTGATTCGAGTGCGGCTGCAAATAAAAGCAATTCCGATTCAGTTACACCGTGGGGAAGAATATCCGTAACAGCAGGTTTCCCTTCGGTTATTGTGCCTGTTTTGTCAAGCACGGCTATTTCTGCTCTTCCGGCGGATTCAAGAGAAGCGGCAGTTTTATACAGTATCCCGTTTTTAGCGCCGACTCCGCTGCCAACCATTATAGCAACAGGAGTGGCAAGTCCCAATGCGCACGGACAGCTTATTACAAGCACGGAAATTGCTCTTGCAATTGAAAAGCTGAACTCTCTTCCAACAATCATCCAGCCAGCAAGAGTTATAAGTGATATCACAATTACAGCAGGAACAAATATCCCTGACACTTTATCTGCAATTCTTGCAATGGGCGCTTTTGTTGCGGCTGCATCCGATACTGTTTTTATTATCTGCGAAAGTGTCGTATCCTGACCTACCCTTGCTGCGCGGCAGCGCATATAACCAGATTTGTTTATAGTAGCCGCTGATACCGGTGAATTTTCATACTTGTCAACAGGTATACTTTCTCCGGTAAGAGCTGATTCATCTACAGATGAAGAGCCGGAAACAACTATGCCGTCAGCCGGTATGCTTTCTCCGGGTCTGACTACAAAAATGTCTCCTTCCTTTATCTCCTCTATGCCGACCTCACATTCTTCGCCGTTTCGGTAAAGGACAGCCGTTTTTGGCGCAAGTTTCATAAGACCTTTCAGTGCATTTGTGGTTCTGCCCTTTGAGAGTGATTCCAGCAGCTTTCCTACAGTTATCAGTGTTGGTATCATCGCCGCTGATTCAAAATACAGATTCATGCCGTATCTCATAACAGTTTCGTGATCGCCGTTACCCTGGGCAAGTATCATGATAAAAAGCTCCGCAAGTGAGTAGCCAAATGAAGCAGATGATCCGAGAGCTACCAGAGAATCCATATTCGGATGTCCGCTGAACAATAATTTAAATCCGTTTGTGAAAAACTTTGAATTAATTATCATTATTACAATTGCAAGCAGCATTTCAAATACCGCAAGAAAAACTAAGTTGTCAAAGGCGGCAGGCGCAGGAAATCCCCACATCATATGTCCCATTGAAAAATACATCAGGCAAAGCAGCACTATACCCGATTTTATAAGACGTTTTACCAGCTTTGGTGTTTCAGCGTCTTTCAGAAAGTCGTCATAATCCGCCTGAGGTTCAGCCGGTGCTCCTTTTTTTGAAGCGCCGTATCCTGCATTTTCAACCGCTTTTATAATATCTTTATCAGATGCAGTCCCCTCAACGCTCATTGAATTAGTAAGAAGGCTTACTGCACAGCTTTGTACTCCCGGTACTTTGCCGACGGCCTTCTCAACTCTTGAACTGCACGCTGCGCAGCTCATTCCTGTTACAGTATATTGTTCCATAAAAACCCCTATCTTCACAGGTTTGTTATCTTTAACAATAATAGCATGATTTCTTCGATTTTTCAAGCCCCCCAGCGTGACGCTGGACCCATAACAGTCTTGCATCATTTTATTTAAAACCGCAACTGCTGTGAATCACGGCTTGTGCCATTCCGTATATTTAACTGTTAGTAATAATTTATAGTTTTTTTAGGAAAGGGGTCTGGGGGATAACCCTTTGTTTTCAAACAAAGGGTTTCCCCCGGAAAAGCACCGACAAAATAGTAACATATATAAAAACAGAGCAGGATCTGTTTTTGAGATACTGCTCTGCTTTGAGTATAGATATAAGGACAAACTGGTGCTTATGCCTTTTCTTTTTTGCTGCGGTAATCCTCCAGCGCAGACTGAATTGCTTCCTCCGCTAAAACGGAGCAGTGCATTTTATAATCCGGCAGTCCGTCAAGTGCTTCTGCTACTGCCTTGTTAGTCAGTTCCATTGCATCCTTTACAGGCTTTCCTTTTATAAGCTCTGTTGCCATTGAGCTTGATGCAATTGCGCTTGCGCAGCCGAAGGTCTCAAACTTCACATCCGTTATTATATCATTGTCTATTTTCAGATACATTTTCATAATGTCGCCGCATTTTGCGTTGCCTACCTCACCGATACCATCCGCATCCTCTATAACTCCGACATTGCGCGGATTCATAAAATGATCCATTACTTTTTCACTGTATAATGCCATTATTGTTTCCTCCTATTTCAAAATAAATTCTTTTTTTCCTTCTGTCAGGTCACGCCATACTGGTGAGAAGCTGCGCAGATGTGCAACTACCTCCCTGACAGATACTATTATGTGATCTGCTTCTTCTTTAGTAATATTTTCGCCTATACTAAGTCTGAGAGAACCGTGGGCTACATCGTGTATTCTGCCGATAGACAGCAGCACATGGCTGGGGTCGAGTGCGCCGGATGTGCAGGCACTTCCCGAAGAAGCGGAAATTCCCCTCATATCCAGAAGTATCAGGATGGATTCTCCCTCAATGCCCTCAAAGCTGAAATTGACGTTTCCGGCAAGTCTCTGCTTTGCGTCCCCGTTCAGCGCACTGTGAGGAATTTCGGACAAGCCCTGAATAATATAATCCCGTATCTTCGCCATATGCGCATTGTTTTTATCCATACCGGCGGCAGATTCTTTCAGTGCGGCAGCCATTGCAGCAATTCCGGGAAGATTTTCTGTTCCGGCACGCTTTCCTCGTTCCTGTGCGCCGCCTTCTATAAGATTCTGTACAGCGATACCTCTGCGTACATACAAAAAGCCCACACCCTTCGGACCATGGAATTTGTGTGCTGAGGCTGAAAGCATATCAATATTCTGTGTCTTTACATCTATCGGAATATGACCGACTGCCTGTACAGCGTCTGTATGAAAAACAACCCCATGTCTTCGGCATATCTCTCCGATCTCACTTATCGGCTGTATCGTTCCGATTTCGTTATTGGCAGTCATTATTGTGACAAGACAGGTATCCTCACGGATAGCAGCTTCCAGTTCATCCGGACGTACAATTCCGTTTTCATGAACAGGCAGCAGGGTTATTTCAAAGCCGTTCTTCTCCAATTTCTTCAAAGTATGAAGAATAGCGTGGTGTTCAAATGCGCTTGAAATAATATGTGTCTTGCCCTTACGTTTGCCGTTAAGCGCTGCTGTCAGAAGAGCCTGATTATCTGCTTCGCTTCCGCCGGATGTGAAAATTATCTCTCTTGGTTCGGCATTTATTATCTTTGCGATATCTGCACGGGCTTCTTCCAGTTTTTCCTTTGCTTTCTGACCGATGGTATACAGACTTGACGGATTTCCGTACCACGTCTGCATATATTCTGTCATGGTTCTGATAGCTGCTTCGCTCATTTTAGTTGTAGCAGCATTGTCTGCGTATATCTGCATTATGTCAGCTCCTTTTTAACTCAATAACTATATTATAACCACATTCACCTACTATGTCAATAGGTAAATTAAAACTTGATTTTTCCATTAAACCTATGGTACAATAGTTGTAAGTTGTAAGTTATAAGTTTTATGTTTAACTGCTATTAACTGTCAACCTACAACTTCCGACTGACAACTGACAACTTCCAACTGACAGCTTACAGTTTACGAGGAGGAAACAGAAATGATATCTTCAAAGGGACGGTATGCGTTAAGAATAATGATCGACCTTGCA
>CACXDE010000255.1 GCA_902766305.1 uncultured Ruminococcus sp.
ATATACCAAAGGTAGTATTTTAGAGATACTTCAGGAATAAAACGGCTGAACCCCAACGCTCAACCCATCCACCAAAGGAACCTTTACAGTACAAACATCGTTCAAATAATCCGGAGTTTAATTGATTCGGAATCCATTTGACGACTTCTTCCCGGCGTAAAAACGAGCAGTCAGAAAAATCACAATGTCAAACAACACCACTAAATAACAATAATAAATACCATTCTCTGACAGGGTTATTATATCATATGCCAAAAAGAAAAACAATAGTTTTCCAAACTCAAAATGAATAAAAAAACAAAAATTATAAATAAAAATAATTTCGTACAAAAAATGGAAAGAAAAATTTTTTTAACTCTGTATAATAACGTTGGTTTGTGATAATATACAAATCTTACAAAATCACAAAACACCTGTATTCCCAAACACAGTTATATGACTCCATGCTTTTCACTGAGAGAAAAATCATCAACACTATATTAAACGTCATTTATAAAGTCCTGCTGTCAGCCTGAAAAAAATTTCTCATTCCTGTCATTCTGAGGAGCACAGCAACGAAGAATCTTTTGGGTTACGCTGCTTTTGTGAAAAAGATCCTTCGCTTGTGCTCAGGATGACATTAGGGCAAAACTTTTGCCGTTTACTATAAATTCAAATAAACAGACCACTGCTCCAAATATAATTCCAAATATAATTAATGTAAGAAACCAGCAGAACACTCTCAATTTTTATTTAGATGTATACAGTAATTTTTAGTTCAGTTCCAATTATATCATTCAGCCAATATGAAATACAATTTGCAAAATATACAAAAAAGCTATTGCAACTCACGTTTATTTATGCTATAATTACAGAGCTATGCGACAGGCTGTTAAATTTATTTGAGAGGTATCAATAAATAGCTGCGGCAAATATATTTGCATATACATCTCTTTATTAGATCTATGAAATGAGCAGATTTATGATTGTTCGTTATTATGCACAATACTCTTGTCTTCCTGAGCGTAAGCGAAGGATCTTTTCTACTAAAGCAGCTTTACCGAAAATATTCTTCGCTGCTATTGCGCCTAAGAATGACAACTCGTTTGTACAATTTGTCAGCTTTGCTTATTATAGTTCAGATAAAGTAAAACAGTCTGCGGTATAACTAAATTGAAGAAAAGGAAGATAATTATGGGAAATTGGGGTTATGAGGCAGTATTTTATCAGATCTATCCGCTTGGACTTTGCGGTGCGCCGTTTGAAAATGACGGGGTTCAGGAGCACCGTATCCTGAAGGTGCTTGACTGGGCGGATCATATCGCTGAAACAGGCTGCAATGCGGTGTATTTTTCACCGGTATTTGAATCCGACACTCACGGATACAATACAAGAGACTACTGTAAAATAGACTGCCGTCTCGGTACAAACGAGGACTTTAAGAAGGTTTGTGACAAGCTCCACGAAAAGGGTATCAAAGTAGTGCTTGACGGTGTTTTCAATCATGTCGGCAGAGGCTTTCCGCAGTTCCGTGACGTATGCGAGAAAAAATGGGACTCACCCTATAAGGACTGGTTCAATATCAATTTTGACGGAAACAGCAGCTACAATGACGGCTTATGGTATGAAGGCTGGGAAGGTCACTATGACCTGGTAAAGCTTAACCTGAAAAATCCGGCTGTTGTAGACCACATCCTGAATGCTGTAAAATATTGGGTAGAGTATTTCGGAATTGACGGAATAAGACTTGACGTTGCTTACTGTCTTGATTTCGATTTTCTCAGACGTCTCAGAAGCTTTACAGACAGTCTGAAGGAGGATTTCTTCCTCATAGGCGAGCTTCTTCACGGCGACTATTCACGCTGGGTAAACAATGATATGCTCCACTCAGCTACAAACTATGAATGCTACAAGGGTCTTTTCTCCAGCTTCAACTCTATGAATATGTTCGAGATATGCCATTCACTGAAAAACCGCTTCGGTCCGGAACAGTGGTGTATGTACAGAGGTCTGCACCTTCTCTGCTTTGCTGATAACCACGATGTTACACGTATCGCAAGCATACTTTCAAATCCGGCACATCTCCCCCTTGTTTATACAATGCTGTTCGGTATGCCCGGTATCCCCTGCGTTTACTACGGCAGCGAATGGGGCGCAAAAGCAGACAAAAAGGACGGCGATCCGGCTCTGCGTCCGGCTTTTGACAAACCTGAAAGCAATGAGCTTACCGAACATATACGACGTCTTGCAAAGGCTCACAGAGAATGCAAGGCTTTGTGCTACGGTGATATAAAAATACCTGTTCTTACAAACAAGCAGTGCGTACTACAGCGCGACTTTGAAGGCGAAAGAGTGTTTGTCGCTATAAATGCTGACGACCAGCCCTTCACAGCTCATTTTGACGCCGGATACGGTCTTGCTGACGATCTTGTTACCGGCGGTACGCATGATTTCGGCGGCGGCAGCTATCTTGAACCATACAGCAGCCATATATGGAGATGTAAATGATGAAAAAACAAAAAGCCTTGGGAATTGTACTTGCCGTCTTGCTTGCGGCAGGTATAACCGGATGCAGTATTTCAAGCAAGCCCGAAGAATCAAAATCTCAGACATCAAAGGAAAGCTCTGTGCAGCAGTCGCCCGAAGCTGAAGCTTCTGTTGAATCATCCAGGGAATCTTCTGTGGAAACCAAGGAAGAATCTCCAGAGGAAAGCCCGGAAGAAAGCCCCGTGGAAGAATCAAAGCCCGAAGAAATAAACACTGGCGATGTTTATTCCGCTTACGGCGAGGTAGTAAAGCGTTTGCAGGCTGAACACGGCACAGCAAAGTCAATCAACAAAGTCGGCTTAGATGGTTATGCAACAGGACTTGCCATAGTAAGACTTGTGGATTTCAACGGTGACGGGACAGAGGAAATGGTATGCGCATATAATGAGGATACCGACTCCATGTTTGCCAAT
>CACXDE010000256.1 GCA_902766305.1 uncultured Ruminococcus sp.
ATAAGCACGGTTCATCATATCGGTTTCAGTTCTGATTATTGCAGAAAGACGGTTAAGCTGTGCCATTTGTCTGTTTTTCTCAACAAGCACGTCTACAGAGGCTGCAAGTCCCTCTCCAACTTTATCTAACAGGTTCATAAAAGAATCCTCCCTCCTGTAATGACTGCTGCTTACCGCAAAATACGAAAATCCTTTTTTTCAGCTGACAATGCCTGTGCATGGATACAAATTTTAATGTATTGCAGGCATGAATTAAACGGTAAGCTTCTTATACAAAATTATTATACTACACTGTTCCGGTGATTTACAATAGTTTTATCAATTTTTTTTATTTTCTTTTTTTACCGGTGTATTATGCTGCACGGAAATCAATTTTCAAAAATATTATTCACTTGAGCTTCCTACATGAAGTATTAATGAAAACCTATACTATATCAGGCTTTAATGCGATTTTAATATTGTATTTTTCCGCCCGCCTGCGGCGGGCGGAAAAATACAATACTACTGATAAATAGCCGGAAAGATTAATTCAAATTATTAAAGTGAGGCAGCAGGCTATAATATTTATGATGAATGTAAAAGCTATCACATTCAGGGTCCAGCGTCACGCTGGCGGAGTGCCTCCGCTGTCAATTTACTTTTGGAAACGTATAAATCTAACGATAGTATAAACGTTACCGGAAACTATTTAGGGTCCAGCGTCACGCTGGCGCTGGCGCTGGGCTCGCCGGTTGACAGGGAGATGGGCGGGTGATATAATTATAATGTAAAAGTGGACATTCAATACTCTGCGGTTATAATTATAGCAATTAAAGCTGCGCTTTCAGAAGTCAGCGTGACTTAGTGAAAAATTATAGTTGGCAACAGGTCATAACATTTATGGGGTTGGTAGGAGATCTGTATGAAACAGTGTTTTAATGTTACAGGGATGAGCTGTGCGGCCTGCAGCGCAAGAGTGGATAAGTGCGTGTCCTCGCTCAGCGGAGTTGACAGCGTTTCTGTCAATCTGCTTAAGAATAATATGACCGTTGAGTATGACAGCAGCATTATAGCTCCTGAGGAAATAATCAAAGCTGTAGAAAACAGCGGCTACGGTGCATATTTGCCAGACGGCAGGGATGAGACTGTAAAAACAGCTGTCTCCGGCAAGAATAATAATGATGAGCATAATAATATGCTGCTCCGGCTTGTACTGTCTGCTGTTTTCAGTGTTTTGCTTTCGTATACAGCAATGGGACATATGCTGCCGCTTCCTCTTCCGCCGTTTCTTGAGGGTGCGCATAATATAGGGATAAATGCATTTACTCAGTTTTTGCTCACACTGCCGGTGATCGCAGTGAATTCAAAATATTATAAAAACGGATTTTTGTCGCTGTTTCACGGTGCGCCGAATATGGATACTCTTATCGCTGTCGGCTCAGGCGCATCTATGATATATGGTATCTATGCTATGTATGGGATACTTTATGGGCTTGGTATGGGCGATATGGAAACAGTACACCGGTTTGGTGAAAACCTGTACTTTGAATCTGTTGGAATGATACTTACCCTTGTCACACTTGGAAAATTTTTTGAAAGCCGTGCAAAAAAACGTACTGTCGATGCTATAACGGGGCTTATGGATCTGTCGCCTAAGACCGCTTTCATATACACGGACGGACAGGAGCAGGAAATATCAACGGCAGATATAAAAACCGGTGATATTCTTTGTGTACGTGCCGGAAACTCTGTTCCTGTAGACGGCATTATAATTGAAGGCAGCGCATCTGTTGATGAATCAAGCCTGACAGGAGAAAGTATACCGGCTGAAAAAACAGCCGGCAGCAGTGTTATCGGCGGTACTGTATGCAGATCAGGATTTTTCAGGATGAAAGCTGAAAAGGTCGGTGCTGATACTGCCTTGTCTCAGATAATACAGCTTGTAGACGATGCAACAAGCTCTAAAGCTCCTGTGCAGAAGCTTGCCGATAAAATAAGCGGTGTTTTTGTTCCTGTAGTAATGGCAGCTGCACTGACAGCGGCGGCGGTCTGGCTGCTGCTGGGATATGGAGCAGATCAGGCATTTACCGCAGGTGTATCTGTACTTGTGATATCCTGCCCATGTGCTCTTGGTCTGGCAACACCTACAGCTGTTATGGTCGGAACAGGCAAGGGAAGTGCAAATGGAATACTGATAAAATCGGCTGAAAGTCTGGAGCTTGCACATAAGACTGACACAGTAGTACTGGATAAAACCGGAACGGTGACATCCGGAATACCTGATGTCACCGATATAATAACATTCGGCGATATAAGCAGAAAAGAACTTCTTACGTATGCGTATTCCATTGAACGGCTGTCAGAGCATCCTATAGCTCAGGCTATAGTGCGCTGCGGTGAGGCAAACAATATAACACCGTTTGAAATAAGCAATATAACCCAGACTGAGGGCGCAGGAATATCCGCTTCATCTGACGGAAATGAATATCTTGCCGGAAACATAAGAATTGCAAAGCCGTATATGACTGATGTGATAAAAAACAAAGCCAATGAGCTTGCAGCACAGGGAAAGACACCGGTATTTTTTATCCGCAATAATAAGCTTGACGGAATAATAGCAGCAGCTGACCATATAAAGCCGACAAGCAAAGCAGCAGTAAAAGAGCTTGAAAAAATGGGCATAAATGTTATAATGCTTACAGGTGATAATAAAGTGACCGCCGAAGCAGTCGGGAAAGCAGCAGGAATAAAGAATATAATTTCAGAGGTTTATCCGGCGGATAAAGAGAAAAAAATTTCCTCGCTCATAGACAGCGGTCATTGTACTGCGATGGTTGGGGACGGTATAAATGATGCACCGGCGCTTGCAAGGGCTGATATAGGTATTGCTATAGGTGCAGGTACTGATATTGCAATTGATTCAGCTGATATTGTGCTGATGAAAAACGATCTGTATGACGTTGTAAACACTATAAGGCTAAGCCGTGCAGTTATGAGAACTATAAAGCAAAATCTTTTCTGGGCGTTTTTTTATAACGCAGCAGGAATACCGATAGCTGCCGGAGTATTCTATAGCTTTGGATTAATGCTTAATCCGATGATAGGAGCAGCAGCTATGAGCTTCAGTTCGCTTTGTGTTGTAACAAATGCTCTCAGGCTCAGGCATTTCAGGATGAAATATCCGCAGAGCGAAAGCTTGACAGCTGAGCCTGAAAATGAATGGATTGATTCAGTATACCTGAATGATGATTTATCAGATGTTAAGGAGGTGAAGGAAATGAACGAAAATACTGTTACATTGAAGGTCGAAGGTATGATGTGCGAAAAATGCGTGGCACACGTTAAAAAAGCGCTTGAAAAAACTCAGGGAGTCGCAGCGGCAGATGTAGATCTGAAAAAAGGTATTGCTGTTGTAAAGCTTACAGAGGAAACAGCACCGGAAAAACTTATCGAAGCTGTAACTGACGCAGGTTATGAAGCTTCTGTATAAGAAGCTCAAACTTCCCACTTGAATAAATTGCGTTTATTTTTCCGG
>CACXDE010000257.1 GCA_902766305.1 uncultured Ruminococcus sp.
TATGCAATCAGTGTGTTTGGCGAGTCATCATCAGGCCCGCAGTCGTGGAATGTCGTTCACATGGATGACGGTAAGAACTATATAGTCGACATAGCTGCCTGCGTAATAAATAAGACAGATGATTTCTTTATGCGCGGGGTTTCATATAAAGGTAATAACGAGTTTGGATTTTCAAGTTATAGTCTTTATTACAGTTATTCATTTGATGTTATGCTTCGATTCCCTTCAGATGATCTGAGATTATCCGGTTCTGACTACGTTTATGCTAACGCCACAGTACCTGCTCAGGTAAATGCTACGAGTCTCGCTTTGGATTCTTTGATCGGTGTCCGCTTCAAATTGATTCTCCCTGATGAATTCCTTAATGACTCAGGCGCATATGCAGAAATAAACGGAGTAAGATGTGAGTTTGAAGAGGCAGATGACAAAGGCAGATATCCGGTAATGTTCAGCGTAGCGGCTACCGAATTGGAAAAGTCACTTGTAATCAGGCTTTACAGAGGTGACGGAAGTCTCTATCCTCTGCTCGACAAGAAAGGCAATGATGTAACCAGTGTGGGTTATTCTTATTCAGTAACTGAATATATCAGTAATAAACTCAACTCATCCACAACTTCAGATAAATTGATAACGGTTCTTAAGAGATTGCTTGATTACGGAAAGAATGCCCAGTTGTACTTTAACCCTAATACAAATATCGGTGCTTTATCAGATATCTCAGGAGATATAGCAAAGGTTAAAGCTTCAGATTTAGCTAATTTTGCAGCTACTACAACAACTGCTGAAAATGCTGGTATCAAAAAGGCCGGAACTTCGCTTGCACTTGAAGCTGCAACTGAGATCAACCATAAATTTGAATTGGATTCCGGCAAGAGCATCAACGATTATAAGTTCTATGTAAACGGAACCCTTGTAACTACAACATCTTCCGGAAACTACAGACTCTGGTATAACAGCGAAAAGAAGCAGTATGTATTAACAATAAAAGGAATTGCACCTAACCGCTTGCAGAATGCATATGAGGTCATAGTAAAAAACAATTCCGGAAAAGAAATGATAAAGATATCTAATTACAGCGTAATGAGTTATGGATATTCTATTATTTCAAAATCGGAAGCCAATGCTTCCTATGCTCAAGAAAAAGCGCGTCTTGTCACGCTTATGAAAGCAATGTATCTGTATAACGTGGCTGCTAAGGCAAATTTCGGTTAAAACCTGTGGTCTGAACCACAAAACATAAAAATGTGATAAAATATCAAAATAAATTTCTCATTTGCTCGCAGTGAGAAATTTATTTTTATAAAAGGAAATGGAAGGGAGAAGATGATGAAGAAAATATTTATCAAACTCACCGGCTTACTGGTAACCTCAGCAATCGCGCTGTCAGGTAACGGAATAGTTTTGGCAACAGAAACAGACGGCACAGATGCTGAGACCGGAACAGCAGTTGAGGAGACCGTCGAAAACAATAAGGATGATGAGGTTCAGGCGGAAGCTCCTGTCGAAGATAAAAAGGGCGACGAAACGCCCGAGAAGAAAACAGAGCCTGAAGATAAACCCGTTCAGGCAGAGAAACCGGCAGAATCCGATAAGGAAGAATTAGTTCAGATAAAGTGCGACTGTTTCGCCGATTATGTAGATAAGACAGCTTATGATAATAACAAGTTGGCTGCAGGTTACATTAATAATGTTTTTTATAAAGACAACAGAACCTATTCCTATAATTTTGCTCAGGAATTACCTGCCAACAAAGTTGGAGCCTTTACTTATCTCAAAGGCTTTGTTAGTGATGTAGCTGCCGGAAGGATATCCAACACAAAAACAACAATCCCGGAAACTTCTTTTTCTGTTTCCTACACAGCACAGGAACTCGGGGTTGAAACCATTACCCAGGAAAACTTAGAAACTGTTAAAAATGCTGCACTCAATAAATTAATGGCGGATATTAGCCCTGTTCTTAAAATAATACTTCAGGCTTGTCCTTACGAAATGTATTGGTGCGATAAGACAAAAACCGGGATAGGTTATAGCGGAGCATCTTATAATTCTAGTACTTTTAATATAACTCAGACTGTTATCAATTATAGAGTAGCTTTAGAATACCGCGTAGATGAAAGTGATTTATATACTTTCGATACCGACTGGGGTACATCTGTAACCAAGGCATATAATAATGCTTTAGCTATTGTAAACAGATATAGTAGTCTGAATGACTACAAAAAACTCGAAGCATATAAAAATGCAATCTGTGATTTAGTTGATTATAATCATCCTGCTGCAGATGATGACGATACACCTTATGGAAATCCATGGCAGATGATCTGGGTTTTCGATGAAAATGAAGATACGAAAGTTGTATGTGAAGGTTATTCTAAGGCATTCCAGTTCCTCTGTGATAATTCAACATTTATCAACTCTGAAATATATGCATTATCAGTTTACGGAGATGCAAACTTTGTTTCAGTTTCAGGCGGACACATGTGGAATGTTGTCCATATGGATGATGGCAAAAACTATCTTGTCGACGTAACAAACTGCGATCATGATGACAGATCTGTTTTGTTCTTAAGAGGAAAAAGCGGAAATCCTTCCTCAGGAAAGGGTTACAAGATTTCTGTTTCCTCTTACACATATGTTTATACATACTCTGATGGCAGCCTTACTCCTGATATAAGTACAACAGACTACAAGTATGTTCCCTCACCCGATCCCGATCCGGAGCCGGAGCCGGCACAGGTAAAACTTGTAAGTTTAGCATTAAATGCCGAGATTGGCGTCCGTTTCAAATTGGAACTCCCTGATGAATTCCTTGAAGACTCCGGAGCATATGCTGAAGTAAATGGAACAAGATGCCGCATCGAAGACAAAGACGGTACCGGCTATTATCCCGTAACTTACAATGTGGCTGTGCCTGATACAGACAAGAAACTTGTTCTTAAACTCTATAAAGGCAACGGCAACGAATATCCTCTCAATAGCAAAACGGGTGAAGATATCACAGAAGAGGGCTTTGAATACTCCGTCGCTAAATACATGGAAGAAGCAAGTGCTCCCGGCTCGGGTATTCCTGACGATACTATTAAAATAATAAA
>CACXDE010000258.1 GCA_902766305.1 uncultured Ruminococcus sp.
ATGCCGCATATCTGTCCTGACTGATCACTAAAGATAGTAAAATAGACTCCCGAGTATTGTATGACCCCTTCCTCAGACATCTTTGTATGCAAATCTGGCTGGGCGATAACGTGCATACTCTTTTTACCATCATCAAACGAAAAACGGAAGAGATTATTGCAGTGATAGTTGAAATACTCGCAGAGGCGATAATAATCTGTGTATGGCTTGCTATCTGGCAGTCCTAACGTTTGATTTTCTTCATCGGAATACTTATATGCACCTAACAGTAAGAATATCAAAGCATATGCCAATGATCTTACTTCCTCAATTGTTGACCACTCGTGAATATTCTGCTTATGCATATATCCGTTACGCATTTTATGAGCATCACCCAACACATGAACAATCCTAATGCGCGTTTCGCGTGAAATAGCGTCTCTCATGAAGCTTCTGTAATCTCTGAAAAAACGCTCCATGGGTCCAATGGTACTATCAATGAAACCTTCATTTATACTCAAGTCGGAAACAGGGACAGTATGATTGGGTTGATAACATCCCATCTCTTGGTCTCTTTGGCACTCATCGCATTTCTTTGCGCAGCGAATGTGACGCCCCTCGCCTTTATGCAAACATATAACAGCGTAGTATAACTGTTCGATTGCCTTGAAATATCCCATAGCTATGATTGTAAGGTCTATAGCTTTTGCCGCTCTCATTGAGCGGTATAGCCATTCAGCAGTAATAAAACTTTCAGCATATTCTGTATTGCCGAGTAAAATAGTATATTCTTTGTGGTCGATAAACTGTTCCTTAACGGATTCGTATTCTTCATCAGACAGGACTTGTGTACCATTGTAATTTGATAAATATGACTTGTAATCAAAAGTTCGAAGATTGTGATCAACATAGCGTTTGAAGCTAATGAGCGTTTTTTCTGTTAATGTCTTTATCTGAATAAAGCCGAGATATTCTTTTACCCTTTGAGTGAAGGATAATGCTGCTTCTTTAAAGTGATCATATTCTGATTTCGTGAAGTAAGTTTCAAACAGCCACGGCAATGAAACTACATTTGATGTGCTGAACACTGCTGTGTTTTCAGGGTTTCTACTCATCGCCTGAAGCTCCGCCTTATCATACACAAAGTAGACATAAACACATGAAACTGCATCATACTTTTTCATAACGGATTGGATGTCGGCTGGCTCTTTATCAGACTTCCAAAACAGATCATTTTCAACGTCTTTGAAAAGTAGAAGGCGTTTACTGTTTTTATCAGCAAATCCGAAAGAAATATTCTTTAGGTTTTTTAGTTCAGGAAGGTCGTCATCGAGCATCTCAACAGGAACATTATACGCAGAGAACAGAGCCTGAAATAAACTTTGCATTGTTCCTAACGCGAAATTACGTGCTTGCGATATGATTGATGAACATCTTTCCAAAGAAGAGCTACCAAAATCGAACAATTGTTCTTTTTTCACTTCTTCGAGTATTTGGTCAGTTCCTTCATGCCTCCCAGAATGCGGATCGCGTATTACCTTTATGTGCTCAAAAAACCGGTCAAATGAGGATTGGTAATTAATCATTGCTCCTTCCATCTTCAAAACCTCCTATTGATTCTCGGACTGTCTATACGGTTGGAGAGCGTTCTCGTGAAAATGAATCATCCGTTCACGAACATGATGTGGCGAAACAATTTCTGCGGTATCATTATCAAATCTCCGAAAATAATGAAATACCTGAGTGCTGGCGCATGAGAAGAAATAATAGTGACCGTCTTCTTTATCTTCTATTCGATCATAAGCTGGGCGTCCATAGTAAATCCGGTTATAGAGTTTTTCTCCTGCATCGTTTAGCTTAACGCAGATCTCTTCATCTGTGTTGATCGCGTATTGTGGTGCTGTATCAATCATCCGTTCACAATAATTCCGGATTGCTTCTGCAATGGGGCGGTTAATTCTACCGTAAGACAGTCGATCTATCCTGTTCAATCTGAATGAACATGCTACGGGTTCACTAGTTTTATAATGCGTTCCTTCTCCAATCAAATAATTAAACATTTCTTCCTGGCCTGCAGTGATCGTGTACGGAATCACTTCGTAGACATTTTTATCGTCCCATATCAGCGAAAAGGTAACTGATCTTCCTTCGTGGCAAGCCATCAGCAGTTTATCGTAGTTTTCCTTGAAGACAA
>CACXDE010000259.1 GCA_902766305.1 uncultured Ruminococcus sp.
CAAGACTGATTTGGGTGCGCAGGCACTGCGCCAGCGTGACGCTGGACCCGCACCAGTCTTGCACTACTTTCTTCATTAAACCAACTTCTATGAATCACGGGCGGTATTCTTCCATAATCACATTCATTTTAATAATTATAAAATGAGCAAATCTGAGAGATGGCACAAATCATCTGTCATTCTGAGGAGCGGATAATTCAATGTGCAATGTGCAATGTTCAATGTTCAATGATGTGACGTGCCGGACTTTTTCTTCTCTCGTTGTTTCAAAAGATCGCATCGCTTGTCATTCTGAGGAGCGGGGTCTGCTGTTAAGAGTGGGGATGCTTTTGACTTGCTAATAACGATGAAGCCTTTTATTATCAGAAACTAAGCGACGAAGAATCTTTATTAACAGTCAGCAGTTTATAGCTGACAGCTTCTAACTTACAACTGACAACTTACGACTTACGACTTACAACTTGCCGTGTTTCACGTGAAACATTTAATAAAGTGTAAAATATTCACTCGTGTTAAATTTATAAAATATCTTATCAATAATATGTATTGACGGTAAAAAACTTTGTAATATTCTTAAAAATTTTGAAATAGTTATTGACAGAACATGTATTTATAGTTTATAATTTTACGGTGCAAGGTTGTATCCTGATGTATTTCAGGATATTTTTTGTAGCAGCTTTGAAAGGAGGAAATTTCATGCTGAGAACATATCAGCCCAAGAAGCTCCACAGAAAGAAGGAGCATGGCTTCAGAAAGAGAATGGCTACTGCTAACGGCCGTAAGGTGCTTGCCCGCCGCAGAGCTAAGGGAAGGAAAAAACTTTCATACTGATTTTTTCCTCAGATAACCGCAATCGGCTGAAACAGAGCCTGTGTGCAGAAGGAATGGTTGATCACATTGGCTGAGATTATTACTCTGAAAAGAAATAACGATTTTCGCAGACTGTACTCAAAAGGACGCAGCTATACTTCTGCCGTTCTTGTGACGTATGTGCTTAAAAACAGGTGCAAATGTACAAGAATAGGTATCACTACAAGTAAAAAAATCGGTAAGGCCGTTTTGCGCAACAGATCCCGCAGAATTATCAGAGAAGCTTATCGAATGATTTCGGATGATGTCAGACAGGGAGTAGATCTGGTGTTTGTCGCCAGAGGAAAAACACCCTTTGTCAGCAGCAATGATATTCTGCGAGCTATGAAAAAAGAGCTGAAAGAAGCGGGTGTTTTAGAATGAAGCGCCCGCTTATTTGGCTTATAAGGGTTTATAAGAAGTATATCTCCTCTCATACACCTCCGTGCTGTAAATACTACCCGACTTGTTCCACCTATGGTATACAGGCAATCGAGAGGTTCGGAGCTTTGAAGGGTTCTGCTCTGACAATGTGGAGAATACTGCGGTGCAATCCTTTTTCAGCAGGAGGCTATGATCCCGTACCCGAAAAGAAAATCAAAATGATAAAATATGATGAAGAGAAAAAAGATATGTGATCATCCTGTTGTATTTCGGGTAAAAGGTGAAGGGAATGATTTAATTTAATGGAAGCTATTTTTAATTTTATAGGAGGAATATTCGGCTATATATTATGGTCGGCTTTTTATCTGACTAAAAACTACGGTATAGCAATTATTCTGTTTACGATCGTTATAAAGATACTTTTGTTTCCGTTTTCCGTCAAACAGCAGAAATCAATGGCGTCAAACGCAAGGTTTCAGCAGAAACAAAAGGAAATAATGGATAAGTATAAAAACGACCGTGTAAAAGCCAATGAGGAAATACAAAAGCTCATGGCAAAGGAAAATGTCAGTCCGACAGCAGGCTGTATGCCGATGCTTGCGCCGATGCTTGTACTTTTCGGAATTTATTATTCTGTGATAAATCCGCTGACGAATACACTTCATATTGCTTCCGGAAAGGTAAGCAGTGCTCTTGCAAGTCTGAATACCCTTCCCGGTATAGGCACTACCATAAACGGAAGATACGGAGAAATAAGCATAGTAAAATATTTTTCATCTCTTCAGAGTTATCTTAAGGTAGACAGCAAGCCTGTTTTCAGTCAGGCAGAAGCAGACAGTATAAACGAATTCAGTAAGGGCTTCAATTTCTGCGGACTTGATCTTCTTGCGACACCAAGTCAGAGTTCATGGGAATCAATGCTGTGGCTGATACCGGTACTTTGCTTTCTTACCTCTGTCGGAAGTATGCTTATAATGCAGATCATAAACGGTACAAAGATGCAGGGCTGTATGATGCTTATGATATTCCTTATGCCTCTGTTTACAGCATGGATAGCGTACAGTGTTCCGGGCGCAGTTGGTTTTTACTGGGTAGTGTCAAATATCTTAGGATTTGTACAGTCTATGATAATGAGCAAATTCTACAGTCCGGCAATAATGGAAGCAAGAACAGAAGCGGAAAGAGTTGTGCTGAGACTTCAGCAGGAATCGGATGCTGAATTTGTAGAAGCACCGGACTTTGACGCAATGATGACGAAAATTTCTGACGAAACAAAAACAGAAGCAAAAATCAAAAGCACATCTAAAAAGAACAGCAAGTCAAAAAGATCCTCAAAAACAAATGATAAGAGCAGTTATCTTGGAAGGAAGAGATAACAGGAGGTAATGAAAATGATCAAAGAAGTAAAAATCACAGCGGATACATTGGAAGAAGCAGAAAGACAAGCTAAGGAACAGTTAGGATCAGAGGACATTCAGATAGAGGTACTTCAGCAGCCGGAAAAGAAAAAGCTTTTCTCAAAAGGAAAGCCAGCAATTATAAGAGCTTTTATCGAGCTTACTCCGCTTGAATGTGCTAAGAGCTACTTGTCAGGAATACTTGACAATCTTGGAGTAAAGGACTACGACATCACATCCGAAGAGGTTGAGGGCGGAGCTGTAATAAATATAGAAGGCGAAGATATAGGCTTCATTATCGGTCACAGAGGAGAAACTCTTGACGCAATACAGTACCTTACAGGTCTTGTTGCAAATCATGTGGATAATGAGTATTACAGAATTTCTATCAATATAGGCAACTACCGTGAAAAAAGAGAAAAGACACTTGAAATACTCGGCAGAAAGCTTGCTTTCAAGGCAGTCAAGACAGGTTCAAAGACATCACTTGAACCAATGAATCCGTATGAAAGAAGAATAATCCATACAGCTGTACAGAAGGTCAGAGGTGCAACTTCATGGAGTGAAGGAGAGAATCTCCAGCGTCATGTTGTAATAGGACCTGATCCAGAGTATAAGCCATCATATAAGGACAGAGGCGGATACAGAGGAAAAAGAGGCGGCAGCAGCAGCTTTAACAAGGACGGTACCTATAACCGCAGACCGCGTTCTACAGGATATCAGCGCAGACAGTACAGCGAAGAAGAATCTCATCCGCAGGACAGTATGTTCAGCAGCTTTGAAAACGACAGTTCTTCTGACAGCGTAAGAAAAAGTATAAATGAACGTCCTGACACATCACTTTACGGAAAGATAGAAATAAAGAAATAATATTAAATGCACCTCATCATCGGGGTGCATTTTGTGTATATAATAAGGAGCTGACTAAAAAATGGAAACTACAATAGCTGCGATATCGACACCAAAGGGTATCGGCGGAATGGGAGTTATAAGAATATCAGGAGAAAATGCGCTCAGAACTGCGGATAGTATATTTGAATCAGTATCCGGAAAGAAAGTGACCGATATGAAGGGCTACACAGCCTCATACGGAAAAATAAATGATGACGGAGAAATAATAGATGAGGCTGTAGTTTTAGTATTCAGAGAGCCTCACAGCTATACAGGAGAGGATGTAGTTGAAATATCCTGTCACGGAGGAATGTATCTTACAAGGCGTGTACTTCGTGCTGTTCTGTCACACGGCGCAAGACCGGCGCAGGGCGGCGAATTTACAAAAAGAGCATTTCTCAACGGAAAGATCGGACTTACAGAGGCTGAATCAGTAATGGATATAATATCCGCGTCAGGTTCCCAGTCGGCAAGAGCAGCGCTTTCAGCAATGGAAGGCAGTCTGAGAAAAAGAATAGATAATGTTAAAACTGAACTGTTGACGCTTGCAGCACATCTTGCAGCATGGGCAGATTATCCTGAGGAGGAAATACCGGAGATAGATGATGTACAGCTGAAGGATGGTCTTGGAAAATGCAGAAATGAACTCAGCTCACTGCTTGCGACATATGATGCCGGAAAAGTCATGAGAGAGGGCGTGGATACAGTAATAGCCGGACGTCCGAATGTTGGAAAATCTACACTTATGAATCTGCTTTCAGGGTGCGAACGTTCCATTGTAACAGACATACCGGGAACTACAAGGGATATAATAGAAGAAACTGTAATGCTCGGCAATGTGCCGCTCAGACTGTCCGATACGGCAGGACTTAGGGATACCGACGATATAGTTGAAAGCATAGGAGTAAGACGTACACGTGAAAGACTTCTTTCAGCCGGTCTTATATTTGCAGTATTTGATGCTACTTCTCAGCTTACAGAGGATGATAAGGAGCTTATTGAATTGCTGAAGAATGCTCCGGCTGTTGCAATAATCAATAAAACTGATCTTGAATGTGAAATAGACAGCAGCTACATAAAAGAAAGAGTACCTCATGTTGTATTTATTTCAGCAAAAAACGATAAAGATACTGATGCTCTGACCCGCTCTGTTGAGGAAATAACAGGAACGTCAAAGCTTGATCCTTCAGCCGGGATACTTGCAAATGAGAGACAATATAATGACGCATTACAGGCACTTTCAAGCATAGATGAAGCATTATCTGCCGTTGATATGGGTATGACATTTGACGCAGTAACTATAATAATTGAAGACGCTATAGATCACCTTCTTGAATTAACAGGAGAAAGAGTTACAGACGCTGTTGTTGACCAGGTATTTTCATATTTCTGTGTAGGAAAGTAAAAAAAAGTTCAGACATCCCCTTATGATCCATTTGTGGGGTATGTCTGAACTTTAACTTTCTGCTTATTAAATATCATATCGGCTGGAGAGGAAGCTCCGGAGCAGAACTCTGTGAACTCTCTTCGTTATTGCCGCCGCTGGTTGTTATTACATCTTCACCATCCAGCTCGATCAATTCAATTATTGCTTTTTCATACGGCTGTTTCATTTTAAATACATTCCTTTCATAACTGTTAGATAAAAATACCATTTCTGTCATATTGCCTGACAGCAAATAAAAAACCTAAAAAGAAATAAAAATCACGAACGACCTTTATCATTTATTATTGTATCATATTTTTTCCGGTCTGTAAAGAAATAATTAAAATATTTAATAAATAAAATTTATGTATATTAACTATTTCAACATTGGATGTTGAAAAGTAGAAAAAGATATGGTATAATCATATATGTATATATGTGTCTTTTTGAGGAAGATACATAACTCAGGAATAATAAAAAAACAGGAGAAATATCTTATGGATTCATTCAATGAAACATGGGAAATCATATGTGACTACTGCCGAAATAAGATAACGGATGTCGCATATAACACATGGATAAGCAAAATAAAACCAATAGCTATGGACTTTGAGGAAGGAAAAGCTATACTTATGGTTCCGGCGGAATTTCACAGACAGACTCTGCTGAGGGGATACATAAATCTGCTCAACGATGCTTTTGCGAGTGTGTTTGCCGAAGGGATTGAGATAGTTCTGACAGTACCTGATGAGGTAATAACTCCTGTCAGGGAAAATGCAGAACCTATTGTGGACACAAACTATGAATTTACCTTTGATACATTCATAGTTGGCTCTTCAAACAAATTTGCACACGCCGCCTCTCTTGCAGTAGCAACTAATCCCGGACACGCATATAATCCTCTTTTCATTTATGGTAATTCAGGACTTGGCAAAACTCACCTTCTATATGCGATAAAAAATGAGATACAGAAAAACGATCCTAAGAAAAAGGTAATATATGTAAAAGGCGAGGATTTTACAAATGAACTTGTAGAAGCCCTTATGAAAAAATCAAATATAGAATTTCGCCAGAAATACCGCCAGTCAGATGTACTGTTAGTGGATGATATACAGTTTATAGCCGGAAAGGAATCTACTCAGGAAGAGTTTTTCCACACGTTCAACACTTTGTATGAGGCAAAGTGTCAGATAGTGCTGACCTCCGACCGTCCGCCCAAGGAAATAAAAACACTTGAGGACAGACTGAGGAGCAGATTTGAGTCGGGACTTATAGCAGACATACAGCCGCCTGATTTTGAAACGAGAATAGCTATTATAAGAAGAAAGGCAGAACTTCTTGAAATTGAACTGCCGGCTGATGTAACGGAATATATAGCAACAAGACTTAAAAGCAATATCAGACAGCTTGAAGGCGTTGTGAAAAAGCTTAAGGCTAAAAACCAGCTTTATGGAGATAAGATCACAATAAGCATAGCTCAGAAAACCATATCAGAGATACTTAACAATGATCAGCCGCCGCCATTGACGGTCGATATGATAATAGAAGAGGTAGCAAGACATTACGGTCTGAAAGCAGATGATATACGTTCATCAAAAAGGAACTCCAACATATCAAATGCGAGACAGATAGCAATATATGCAGTCAGGGAAATCACAGGTATGTCAATGAACCTTATAGGAGAAGAATTTGGAGGCCGTGACCACTCCACTATAGTTTACGCTCTAAAGCAGATAGAGAAGAATATGGACAGAGATCCGAAGCTTAAGGCAACTGTTGACGACATAATAAGAAACATAAAAAACAGGTAAAATACCACCCTGTAAGTTTTACTGGAACGGTTGAAAGTGTTTCAACAAATAAACATTTCTGTTGAAAACCTGAAAAATTTTCATTCAAATATTTCAACCGTTTTTTCAACTATAAACTAACACAAATCAACATAAAAGTTAATATGTGGAAAAAGAGAAAAAGTCTGTAAAAATTTTCAAAAAACAGCAAACCTGTTTTCAACATATAAAAATTGGTTAAAAGCATGATTAAAAAAGACTTTCATATAATTTTTAACAATTCCACAGCTACTACTACTATTACTAATAATATATCTATTCTATTATTACAATTACGGGCAAAAAGGAAGGATAGGCATGAAATTCAGATGCAGCCGTTCAAAGCTGACAGAAGCAGTTACAAATGTTCAAAGAGCAGTTTCTTCAAAATCTACAAATCCGGCACTTGAGGGAATACTTATAGAGTCAGGTAGTGGTTCTATAAAGCTTTACGGATATGATCTTGATATTTGTATCAATACTGAGATAGACGCAGAGGTATTAAAAGAGGGTTCATCAGTAATACCGGCAAAGCTGTTTTCCGAAATAATAAGGAAACTGCCTGAGGAAAGCATAACCATAGATGTAAACGAAAAAAATATTGTTTATATACAAAGCGGCAAGGTAGATTATAAGATAGTAGGTATGCCGGCAGAGGATTATCCCGAAATAACAACGGCGAACACCGATGATGTTATTACAATAGAGGGAGAAACACTTGCCTCTATGATAAGACAGACTATCTATGCAGTATCAGACAAAGATACAAAGCCTGCACATAAGGGATCATTGTTTGAGATCAGCAATAAAAAAATAAGGATCGTATCAGTAGACGGCTACAGACTTGCAATAAGAACTGAGGATATAAATTATGAGAATGAAAAAACATTCATAGTTCCGGGTAAGTCTCTCATAGAGATAACCAAGCTGATAAATGACAATACAAAGAATGTTGACATAAAAGTCAGCGGAAAAAATATATTTTTCAATATAGGAGACTATTCTGTAATGTCAAGGCTTATAGAAGGTGAGTTCATGAACTACAATAGTTCAATACCAAAAATTCACGCAACAGAGCTGACAGTAAATACAAGAAAGTTTATTGAAATGATCGAAAGAATGTCACTTCTTCTCACAGACAAAATAAAAAGCCCCATACGCTGTATGATAGATAACGGTTTCATAAAAGCAAGCTGCAGCACAACATTAGGACAGGCAACTGATGAGATAGAAGTAACCATGGATGGTGAAAGTGTAGAAATAGGCTTTAACAACAGGATACTTCTGGATGCACTGAGATACAGTGAAACAGACGAAATAAAGCTTACACTGAACGGATCACTAAGTCCTATGGTAGTTAAGCCTACAGAGGGAGAAAGCTTCCTTTTCCTGCTGCTGCCTATGAGACTGACAAGAGGCTGAAAATGACAATAAAAAAAATCAAGATAAAAGAAAATGAAGAATTTATACGCCTTGATCAGCTGCTGAAATTATCAGGAGCTGTTCAGACAGGCGGACATGCAAAGTTTGCTGTACAAAACGGCGAAGTAAAGGTAAACGGCGAAGTATGCACAATGAGAGGAAAAAAACTAAGAAGAAAAGACGCAGCAGAATTTGAAGGGATAATTTTTGAGGTGTGCTGATTTGTACGTAAAGCAATTAGAATTTGAAAATTACAGGAACCTTAATAATTCCCTGTTTGAACCCGGAAAGACAGTAAATGTGATCTGCGGAAACAATGCTCAGGGAAAGACAAATATTATAGAATGTCTGTGGCTGTTTACCGGAGGCAGGTCTTTCCGTGGAGCAAAGGAAAAGGATATGATAGCCTTCGGAGAAGAATATGCGGATATCAAGGCTTTGTTTTTCACCGAAGGACGGGATCAGACCATAGAGATACATATAGAAAAAGGAAAAAGAAAAGCAACTCTTAATGATATACCAAAAAGCTACCTGTCACAGATAATCGGAAAATTCTGCGCTGTAGTTTTTTCGCCGGATCACCTGACGCTGATAAAGAACGGACCGGACGAAAGAAGAAGCTTTATGGACGGCGCAATATGCCAGATCGACCCGATGTATGCTTCTGTGCTGTCAAGATATAAAAAGATACTTAATGAAAGAAATAATCTTATTAGAGATATTCCCGGAAACCGTGAGCTTCTTGACATGCTTTCAGTATGGAATGAAAGTCTATGTGCAGCCGGAGCAGACATAGCCTCAAAAAGAAATGAATATATAAAAAAGATAAGTATTCATGCCGTAAATTTTTACGATGGGATAAGCAAGGGAAAGGAAAAGCTGAAAATTGGATATAAGATGAATTGTAAGGCACCGCCTGAAGCTGATGAAAAGGAAATATATAATCTTAGCCTGCAAAAGCTTATAAGAAAGCAGGATGAGGATATACGCTGCGGTTATACAACATCGGGTATACACAGGGATGATATGACGATAAAGATAAATGACCGTGACGCAAAAACCTTTGGTTCTCAGGGACAGCAGAGGTCTGCTGTTCTTTCACTGAAATTAGCGGAGGCATCTGTTCTTGGAGAGGAAAAGGAAGAAGCGCCTGTTATACTGCTTGATGATGTGCTGAGTGAACTGGATGTTTCAAGACAGAATTATCTGCTGACTAAGCTCAGCGGTATGCAGGTATTTATAACCTGCTGTGAACAGACAGTAATATCAGATAATGTTTTTTACGTAGAAAACGGCGTACTTTCCGATAGACCGTTTACGCCGGAGGGATGATATCAAATGTATCTTCATATCGGAATGGATACGATAATTAATACAAAAAACATAACAGGGATTTTTGATCTGGACAATGCAACTCTGTCATATAAAACAAGGGATTTTCTGTCCGCTGCTCAGGCTCAGGGAAAGATAGTCAATGTTTGTACAGATTTGCCTAAATCATTTATTCTGTGTTGTGAAAATGAAGATTTTACAGTGTATATATGTCAGCTGTCCCCTGCTACACTTATGAAGAGAATGACAGCTGCTAATGGAAAGGATTGGTAATATGTCAAAAAGTTTGTTAACAAGCTGCCCCTATTGTCACAGAAAGGTAAATTTCTTCGGTGCTTCGATCCTTAAGACAAAGGGAGAACACTGCTGTTCAGGGTGCAGCTGCATATCAAATGTTGTGATAAACAAATCTATTTACGGTATAGCAAGTGCAACTGTCATAATATCATTTTTGGTATTGTTCATTTATTCAATGTTCGGAGATCATGGAAACCCGATAGGAATATTTTTTGTGCTTGCACCGTTTCTTATATTCTATCTGATAGTTCCCTTTTTTGTAAGATTAGAACCGTGCAATGACAAATCTGCTGTAAAGAAGCTTCATAGAAAGATAAGCCCTATTCCGGAGCAGAAAAAGCAGAACTATACCCCGGAGCAGCCTGTAGACCTTGATGTAGGAGACGACTTCGGAGCAAGCTTCATGAGGGTAAAGAATATAGTAAAGCATGAGACCGGAGAAATAGATATCAAGAATGACGAATCATATGAAGGTGATATAGATTCCGGACTTGATATAGATATAACCGGAAACAAGGCTGACAACATAATTGTAGAAGACAAAAGCGAAGAATAAGAGGTGCTGATATTGCTGAAACTGCCTGTTTGTCCTCATTGCGGAGCTGTTTACAGCTATAAGGAAGTAAGCGGAATGAAAAGCGGTACAAATATTTGTTATCACTGTGAAAAGAAATTCAGAGTAGATAAGATAAGAGGAAGAGCAGTGCTTTTGTCTGTAGTGTGCATAACGCTTATAATTATTAATACAGCGATAATGGTATCAAGTGAGAATTTTGTTCCGGCAGTAATAATGATTGCAAATATTATTGCAGTCAGTGCTGCATTTCTGATGTTTCCGCTTACAGTAAAATTTATTCCCGAAAAATTTACTAAAGCAGAAAAAAGAGAGCGGAGAAAATGATGTTTTAATGATAACATCTGATTACCGGAGGTTAATATAAATGGATAACTTAGAGAATATTCAAAGCAATGATATTTCTCAGACAGATGAAAAATATGGCGCTGATGAAATACAGGTGCTTGAAGGTCTTGAAGCCGTAAGGATAAGACCGGGGATGTATATAGGTTCTACAGGACCAAGAGGACTTCACCATCTTGTTTATGAAATAGTAGATAACTCTATTGATGAAGCTTTAGCAGGTTATTGTACAAAGATAGAAGTAGAAATAAAGCCGGGAAATATCATCAGGGTAAGCGACAACGGAAGAGGCATACCTGTCGGCATACAGCCTCAGCTCGGAAAACCGGCGGTAACTGTAGTATTTACTGAGCTTCATGCAGGAGGAAAATTCGGCGGCGGCGGATATAAGGTGTCAGGAGGTCTTCATGGTGTTGGTGCATCTGTAGTAAATGCACTGTCGGAGTGGACTGAGGTTGAAGTTTCTGACGGAAGCTTTGTATATAAACAGCGTTTTGAAAGAGGAAATCAGGTAACTGAGCTTGAAAAACTATCTCCTACTGATAAGAAGGGTACAGTAGTTACGTTTAAAGCCGATCCGGAAATATTTACTGAAACAACGGTATATGATTATGATACTCTTTGTACGAGACTAAGAGAACAGGCTTTCCTGAATGCAGGTATTCATATTGAGCTTAAGGACCTCAGAGATGAAGAGGATATAAAGGATGAAGATTTCTGCTATGAGGGCGGTGTATCAAGCTTTGTCGAATATATACATAACAAAAGAGGTCTTGATGTAGTTCACCCTGATATAATGCACTTCACCATGAAGAATGAGGATAATACCGCCTCAGCTGAGGTTGCAATGCAGTATAATGACAGCTATAATGAATTGCTGCTGTCTTTTGCAAATAATATCCATACAATAGACGGCGGTACTCATGAGGAAGGCTTCAGGCGTGCTCTTACAAGAGTAATGAATGACTATGCAAGGAAATTCAATATACTGAAGGACGATGAAAAGAATCTCAGCGGTGAGGATCTCAGAGAAGGTCTGACTGTTGTTCTCAGTGTAAAGCTTGAAAATGCGCAGTTTGAAAGTCAGACTAAAGCAAAGCTTGGTAATACTTCTATCAGAACATTGGTGGATAAGCTGATAAATGATAAGCTTTCCCAGTATCTTGAGGAAAATCCGGCTACCGCAAAGGCGATATTTGAGAAAGCCCTGACTGCCGCAAGAGCAAGAGAAGCGGCAAGAAAGGCAAGAGATCTTGCACGAAGAAAGACAGCAATGGAAGGTGCAGGACTTCCGGGCAAGCTTGCGGACTGCCAGTCGAAAAATGTTGACGAAACCGAAGTATATATCGTAGAGGGAGATTCTGCGGGAGGTTCTGCAAAGAACGGACGTGACAGAAGATTCCAGGCTATACTGCCGCTCTGGGGCAAGATGCTGAATGTAGAGAAGGCAAGGCTTGACAGAGTTTACGGAAATGATAAGCTTATGCCTGTAATAACGGCACTCGGATGCGGTATAGGCGATGAGATAGATCTTAGCAAGCTGAGATACGGAAAAATTATAATAATGGCGGATGCCGATGTTGACGGTTCTCATATCAGAACTCTTATGCTGACATTCTTTTTCCGTTTTATGCGTCCGCTTATTGAGCAGGGTCATGTATATATAGCACAGCCGCCTCTTTACAGAATAACTAAGGGAAAGAATGAACACCACTATGCTTATTCTGACGAGGAAAGAGACAGTATAATGGCAAGTATTGGCGGAAAATATGAGATACAGCGTTATAAAGGTCTTGGTGAGATGGATCCCCAGCAGCTCTGGGAAACAACTATGGATCCTTCTACAAGAATAATGCTGAGAGTTGACATGG
>CACXDE010000260.1 GCA_902766305.1 uncultured Ruminococcus sp.
AGCATCATAATCACTAGTAAATATGAAGAACCTTATCATTTCCATTGCTCTTTTGTTGGTTACTTGTTGGACAACAGAGGCTCAGACCTTCGAAAAGGACAATTTTATATTTCGTATCAACGAGGATGGCACTGCTTCATGGTGTGGCTTGAAGACGGTCGGTAGCAAGCATCATGGCTTTTTCTGGGAAGCCTGGGAACGTCCTGTCATCAGTGTAAAGGGAAGGCCAGATGATATCAAATATGCATATAAGAAATCTAGAAAGGATATACGGATTCCCGAGTCTGTGAAATACGAAGGGAAGAAATATTTGGTGGCAAGTATAGACGTTGATGATAATTATTTCTTCCGCCCTCTTGATGAACAGAAAAAGGATGGACCTATGCCTTGGCTCTGCCAATTGTCTATCTATATTCCAGCATCTGTTAAGGAAATTCCTGAACGGATGTGGGCATTGCATTATGAAGGGTTGCGAATAGTGTTTAAGGAGCCCCAGAATCGATATGTTGAGGATGGGCATTGTATGCTTGATAAGACAAATCAACGCATAGTGGCGATAGATTTCTATTCCATGCCACGGCATTCTCAAGTCGCCCGAGAAGTAATCCTCCCCAAGTCAGCAAAGAGTTTGTCTCCTTTCGCTATGAGGGGGCATATCTTATATTCGGTTCGGTGGCCGGAAACCATAACGGAAATAGAGCCTGAAACTTTCCGTAATTGCATATTCCTGAGTGATGTCATTATACCCTCTCATATCAGGTCTATTGGTATGTCTGCCTTTCAAGATGCCAGTGGTTTAGGAGAGGTTCGGATTGAGGATGGTGTTGAGAGCATTGGGGCGTGGGCTTTTTATCACAGTATCGTAACAAAGGTAACTATGCCTCAATCATGCCGCACACTAGGATGTGAGGTTTTTGGTGACTGTCATTCATTGAGGCAAGTTGTGCTTCCAGAGACCTTGGCTGAAATACCGGAACGAACATTTCAGCGAACTTATGCTTTGGAAGGTGTGAATATTCCTTCTTCTGTTCAGCATATTGCGAATTCCGCATTTCAGGAAAGTCGGATAGGATCTATCGTGCTTCCTGCAAATCTCAAAAAAATATCGCCGAACACCTTTACAGACTGTAAGGCATTGACAAAGGTCGTTTTGCCTCAGCATTTGGAATCGATAGGAGCAAAATCATTTATGGGGTGCTTTAATTTGTTTAGTTTGGACGTCCCAGCATCTTGTGAGTCCATAGAAGATGCAGCTTTTTCAGGCAGTAGCATTCAATGCCTCAAGGTTGCGAATCCTCAATTACGATTAGCTCCGAATGCTTTGGAAGGCATGTCTGCATTGAAGTTTTTTGCGATGGATGGCCAAACTTCTCCAGAACTAGCGATGCCGCTTATTGAGTCGGTCTTAACTGGTCATTCCGCGGTTTTGGTCCATTTAAATCAATCTTTGAAGCCCTTTCAAGACAGATTGTCGGACGAGACATCGAAGAACAGGCTGCACAATGGCTCATGGCAGTTTAAGAATGTTTCAAAAGCGTATGATTTCGTTCCCAAACTCCAAGCGGAGGCTGTTAATAAGAAAGTTGCAGACGATTTTGTGCAGAAGATACAAAGTGCATCCATCCTTTTCTGGTGTCAGAAAGGCGATTTCGAGTCATACCATAATTATGGTGATATTACGGTCGATCCTCAAGGTAGGATATTGGTCACGGCAAAAGGCTATGAGGCGAGTATAGGTTATTTGGAAAAAGCCGTTGAGCATCAGTTGTGTGGCATTAGTGGATTCTTATTAGAAACGGGGGGCTATTCTTACCAACCTCAGATATCTTTTGCAGGGTCGCTATCACGTATTTATACACATTTTAAATGAGTGAAATGAATATCATACCGTTATGCGAAATGAAAATAGTAGTACTTTTTAACTGAAATGATATGCAAAGGATTATAAAAGGAATCGGGCTTAGATGTCTGTTCTGTTTGTTGTTAGCCATAGGTTTCATTTCATGTGGAGATGAACCGGTGTTAAATGTATCTGCTCCAGAAGGAACAGAATTCTTAATGTCTGGCGGTACAAAAAAGATCGTGGTTAAAAGTGATGGGGGATGGTTCTTGTCCTTTGCCTGGAGCAGTGATGATAGGAATTGGTTAATAACGAGTGTTACTTCAGGAAAGGGAGAACAAGACATTTATGTTACCGCGCTTTCAAATACATCGACAGAAACTCGAAGTGTGGTGCTGACATTTACCAGTAGTGATGATGCTGATGTGAAGGCAGTCCTGGAATTCTCGCAGTTAGGGGTCGCCAATACCCTGAAGCTCTCTTCGGAGGAAGTTACACTTGCAGCCTTGCCTGGTAATCAAAGAGCTCTGAAAATAGAATCTAATATGCAATGGAATGTTCAGACTGACCAAGATTGGATAAAGGTCTCCAAGTCATCGGGAGTGGGGAATGAAGATATTGTTATCAGCGGAGACGTGAATAATGGTAATGAGCGAAGGGGTGTTCTCACTATCTCAACCGCAAATCAATCACTGACGAAGCAAGTCATAGTGATTCAGAAAGGATTATCCGATGTCATTTACCAAGAACCTTATACTATGTGGGATGCCACAATATCTGATGTTAAGACAGGGTTAAACGGTTTTACACTAAGTTTTGAGGATAATAATCTGCTAAGCTATTTCGGTAAATATAAAGAATCACAGACAATTTATTTGTTTGAAACCGGGAAATTGGTGCAGGCGGTTCCTGTCATTCAAACAACTGCTGCCAATGTGGATGCGTTAATAGAGAATCTCCAGAATAATGGTTATGTCTTGGGTAAAAACACATTGAATGGTTTTCCGATATTGTTGTCACACGATTCGAAAAACTGTGTAACTATTGAAAAGGATGCTCAATATGACTTCTTCTCAGTTCGCTATAGGAACTACACGAGACTGTTCAAAGAACCGTACTTCCCGTGGGGAATGTCATGTGAGAACGTGAAGAAGGGTCTGGCGAATCGCGGCTATGTAATTATTGGAGAAGCCTCAGGTGATGGTAGTGACGAAGTGCATTTTGCTGGTAGGTTCATGGAGGATGCTTCAAGCTTCTGTTTTGACGTTTCTCAAAAGCTTATTTACTCTGGGCTGTTTTTTGATCCGGCTGTAGTTTCCGTTGATCAACTCCGTGCATATTTGACTTCTAACTTCCCATATTCGTTCGTGGACGAGGCAAATGACAAATCATTTTATCTTTACCAGTCAGACGATCAACAGACCAAGGTGCTGTTTGTGCTTCCAAACAATGAGTCTAAATATATACTTGTCATTTTCATGTCGAGTACTTATTGGCACATGATTAGCAGCCAAACAAAGGGGCAGCTTTCAGTAACATGTGTTCAAGATGTCAACAGCCAATTGTTAACATTCCGCCTAAACCGCTTGTGTGGTAACTTGATGAAGAGTCCATTGGAATAGTTCACCTAAGATAATTCAAATAGCTGATACTATGGCAAAAGAGACAGAATGTGGAAAATGTGATAGCTACAAGGCTGGAATATGTACCAAGTTATGGGCTGAACCGTCGTTCGATGGCTCGGCCTGCGAGCTGATTGCATCTTCGACCCCGCCATGCGAAAAGGCTGAACAGATGCAAGAGGACGCTGATTCAGAACCAGCACGTAAGATCCGCCGACGGGGAAGCTCTGCTGCGGGTCATAGTGCTAAGGTGGTCATGGGTCAGGAGAATAGTTCGGTCTCTGACAGAGGCTCCATAAATCATAGAACTCTTTATGTGGGTGAAAAGACGTTTAGTTCTCTTCCATACATCTGGTATGCGGTTCTACTCTGCTTCCTTTTGGTGATAGGTGCTGTAGGTTGGTATGGATGGAGGTATTACGAGAAAGTTAAAATGGAAGAACTCTCATTAGAGATATGTGGCTCCTTACAACTCTTTCGTGATAACCCTTTTATTAGCTATCTTCAAATTCAAGAAATGGGATTAGACGACAATAGCTTTTATGTGGGGCTTCGTTTTCCTGAGGCCAATGCATATAACCCTTTAGCTAATTGTTCGGTTGCCAAATACCTCGAAGGAGATTCCGCATCAGACAAGTTTATGAGGGAATGCTTCTTGTCTCTCATGACAGTGTACCCTAGCAATTGGGACTGTGTATGCCACCTTTTAGATAGCGCGAATTTAGATTTAAGTTTGCGTTATTCTCAGTTGTCAGATACCTGTGTCATATCCCATTCAGAGTTGCTTGCTATGGCTCCTGGTACTCGGGCCTTTCGCGAGGGCGAAGCATTGTTCATAGATTTTAAGAAAGCCGATGTCCTAAACTATGCCCAATGCCATTTCAAAAAAGATTGTTTTTTTAGTCCGGATAGTGTCTCCCTTACATCAAATACTGTCACGTTGCATCTCAATTATGATGATACATACCCGCTAGGTAATTCTTTTACAGATGTAGAACATATTGCTGGCCATTTTACAGATCCTGTGGGTGATATGGGGAGCATCGCTGATAATATGTTAACAATCTGTTCCCTGAAAAAATGTGGTATGGCCATTGAGTACTTCGGAAGGAAGTCACATAAAATCAAGAGGTGGGAATGGGACGCTAATCGTACACAGGATTTTCTATCAGATTATCAGGGATATATTCCGTATAGCGGTCGTCAAAAGAACCAAGTACAGACGGTAATTGTGAATACTAAAAACAGGTAGTTTTTAATAAGGACGAAAAAATATGGTTCAATTGCAATCAAAAACAGGGATTGGTTACGAATATGACCCGGAAACATCTTTCGTTGATGAAGATGTTTATGGGAAGTGTTACAGAGGGGGTTGTCAAAATGGTAAGCATGTACTGATACACGTTTATCATTTAGGGTGGAATAGATGTATAGCCTTGGCTCTTTTTATTATATTTATCATATTCATCAGTCCTTCATTATCAGCCCAGAACCAGATGCGTATTCATTACAAGAATGGTACGTGTGGGGATGTGCCTATTGCGCAAATTGATAGTATCACGTTTGTAGATGGTGAAGGTGGTGAGGGCGAAGAAATGCAGGTGAAGGAACTGACGGGTAGCTGGCTGTGGGG
>CACXDE010000261.1 GCA_902766305.1 uncultured Ruminococcus sp.
AATGAAATAGCAGCTTATATAGCGGTATTCCTCATAGAATTCGTTCACAGTGAGGAACAGGCGGGTCGGTTTTACGATGAGCCCTGTTTCCTCTTCGGCTTCGCGTATGCAGCATTCCTCGGGGGATTCGCCGTTTTCGGCGCCGCCGCCTGGTATCATATATGTATCCTCGCTCTTCATGTAAGAGAGCAGGATATCGTCACCGCGAATGATGACAGCGCGGCTCGCGGCACGTGTCTTTGTGTAAGTATCGAAGCGGTTTGCACCGCAGATGTTGATCTCTTTCAAAACAGCCTCCCGTTCCGAACGATTTATCCGATAACAATTATATCACATTTTTGTATATTTTTCAAGCATTTTTTCAAAAAACGTCCTGCTTGTCCTGTAGGATTATAATAGAAGCATAAAGAACAAACGTTCTTTACAAATTAACAGTACATTTGTTACTGTGATTTTCATGGATATTCCGGAATAATCTAAAAAGGAAAGAGGGAATGGTTATGGGCGATAGCATCAACTTCGGAAAACGGCTTACCGAAGCAAGGAACGCAATGCAGCTTACCCGTGAAGAATTGGCAGAAAAGATCAGCTTATCAAGCAGGACCCTGAAGCTGTATGAACACGGAGAGCGTTATCCGACCGTCAGGATCGCTGAAAGAATAGCGGACGCACTTGGAGTAACGGTGGCAGCTCTGACAGGGGAAGAAGGTGAGATAATTGAGCGTGCAAGAGAAATGTACGGGAGCAAGGGTGTCCGTGAGATCAGTGATCTTTTGGGAGAAGTTTCAGGATTATTTGCCGGATGAGAACTTCCGGAGGAAGATAAGGATAATCTTATGAAAGCCTTTACGGAGATCTACTTCATGTCCAAAGAACAAAACCGCAAATATGTTCCCAAGAAATACCGCAAAGAAGAGGAGGGCTGTGAAGGAGGCAATGCTGAATGAATGTATTGCAGATCGCGCAAAAAGCAGATGATCTGATTGTGAAGCATAATACCCGTAATCCGCTGGAACTTCTTGATGAGCTGAATATCACGGTGGTTCAGCGGTATATGAAAAAATTGAAAGGCTGCTTCATGGTACTTAACCGCAATGCATACATTATCCTCAATAATACATTGGATGAATATGAAGCGGTATGAGTTATAGCTCATGAAATAGCGCATAGGGTTCTTCAGCTCTCATCGGATTTGGCTTCATGATGAGCATGATGGGGCAAAGAAATGCAGGAAAAAATGGAAGAATATCAGAACGCACTTGAAAATATGAGCAGTGAGGCTACCGGATATTTGCGGGGAGTACCGAGAGTAAAAGTATTATTACAGTCGGTGCATTCATTCAGGCGATTCAAAGAGATGATCGATAACTTTGGCAAATGCCCACTGTTTTTGCAGATGGATATATGTGGACTTGGGATGGGGAAATGTACGGTAAAAACGGACTGATACCTTTTCCCGAGAATTATCAGGTCAGCCCTGCTCTTTACAGATATAAACTATGTGACCAAACGGGACAGCAGACGCTGTCTCGTTTTTTGATACGATCCGCTTTGAAATAGTAAGCTCTGTGCTCTCTTGACAATGCCCACAATGTGTGATATTATGACAATGGATCACTTTACAAATTATTTACAAATCATAAATGAAAGAGGATGATAGACTTTGAAAAGACTGAATAGCCTGATCTTGTCGGCGGTCATGATGCTGATAGTCTGCATATCGGTGCCGGGGACTGCGGTGAAGGTCTGTGCGGCAGACTCTGTTAAATACCTTGATGCGAACGGCGCGACAAAGAACTGCACGGAATACACGCCGGTAGAATCGACCACAACTGCGTGGAACACGGGTTGGTACGTTGTAAACGAAAGTACGGAAATAGAAGACCGTATCGTTGTCACCGGTGATGTGAAGCTGATTCTTGTGAACAAAAAACTCTGACAGCAAAAAAGGGCATAGAAGTCGAAGGTACAAACAGCCTTATTACAGTGAAAGTGCGTATTATCGAGTATTGAATATAGCTTTAAATGAGCTGGAACATTTTAAGTTGTGGACAGTGGATTTTCAATACTAAAATGACAGGTTGTGTTTCACGGATTAATTGGAAAGTTTACCTTATTAAGTTGAATTTGAGAATATATGTATCTATTAGTGCAATGTTGGTAAATTAATTTTGAAAATCGATTTTAAACTATTTTTATCATTCCTTAGTTTGAAGTGTGTTCGGTCATCTGAAAATACATAAACAGGGCTCGAAAATAGAAGCCAAATATAAACAAAGAATGAACAAAATACCGAAGGTGTGGTCAGTATTTATTCCACGGTCAACTTGACAGCAGGAACCGATGACGCCGTAATGGGGGCACAGAGGGGACACCCATTATAACATCGTCAAACCTACTGTAAAGCAGCTTTTGCGGCATAAACGCTGACTAAGGATAACGAAATCAGGTGTGAAAAAGCATTATGTTCATAGCTTGTTTACAGAAGTCCTTTTTATGCATTTTTTATTTGGCAGAAACAGTTTGGAGGAAAGCGTAATGGATTTTGTGATAGCATTATTATTTAAGTGTTTCTTGTTTATTGTTATCATACACAAGTTATATGTAAAATTTGGATTAAAGAATCTCTCTAAAATATTTATGATATATTATTTGATCATATTGATTTATAATATTAATGAATTGTATGCTTGGAAAGATTGTAAGGTTTATGACGCTATAATAACAGGTTTTTCTGATAGCGGAGCTGTTTTTGGTACATTTATTGATGATAATGATGTAGTTCATGAAGAAGTTACACATTTAGATGATGGAAGAATAATTGAAACACCTTTATTTTATCATTCTTTTTTTACAGGTGATAATTTAGCTAAATATGTTGGAAATCAAGTTAAAATCCTTTATAACTATCAAACTCAAGAGACAATAAGTTATGACGAAGTAATAATCGA
>CACXDE010000262.1 GCA_902766305.1 uncultured Ruminococcus sp.
AACCAGCGTGACGCCGGAAACGACTTGACATTGTACATTGATTTATGACATCTGATATAATTAGTCTTTTGCCGCTTTTTTAGAAAGCTCCTCATGAAGAAGCATTTCCTCAACAGCGTCTGTCTGAGTTTCTAACTTGTTCTTTTCCTCCTGAGTCATTTCATCTTCACTGTCATTATTCCTTGACACTGAACCTTCATCAGTGTATGCAACAGCACTGTCAAAAAGTGTTTCTACTGCCTTGTCAGGCTCTTTTGTGACAAGAGTAACTATTACAGCCGCAAGCATACCAACTGCAAAACCGGGCAGAAGCTCATAAACCTGTGTATTGTAAACAAGCGCACTGTCTGTGTTGAAAAGCACGAGCCAGAGTATATCCGCCACTGCGCCGCATGAAATACCTGCAACAGCACCCTGAATATTGAATCTCTTCCAGTAAAGGCTGAGAATTATAGACGGTCCGATTGCTGCGCCGAACAAAGCCCAGGCATTTGAAACAAGGGACATTATCGAACCGGAATCGGGATTTGAAGCGATGAAAAGAGCAATAACAGCTATGCCAAGCACGACAAAACGTCCTACCCACTGCATTTCCTTATCGCTTGCCTTATTCTTTCTTATAACAGGCTTATATACATCGCTTGCAAACGACGAAGAAGCAGAAAGAAGCTGACTGTCTGCTGTACTCATGGAAGCGGCAAGAACTGCGGAAAGAAGAATGCCTGACATAAGTCCGGGGAATATCTTCCTTACCATTGTGATGAACACAAGGGAATTGTCGCTTATATTCTGGTCAAAGCCAAGATACATAAGACCGACAACGCCTATTACTGCCGCAAAGAATACTATAAATGCTGTCCATGTAATACCGATAACTGCTGATTTTTTCAGATCCTTCTGAGAACGTATCGACATGAATCTGATGATTATATGCGGCATACCAAAGTATCCGAGTCCCCATGCCAGACCTGATACTATATCCTGCCAGCTTGTGAAAATGTTCCAGTAGCCGGGAATAACCGTTACAGGGTCAGTCATAGTCGAAGAATTAAGCATACCTATAGCGAATACGGGTGCTATAAGCATACCGGCAAATATCAGCATACCCTGGAAAAAGTCTGTCCAGCATACCGCGGAAAAGCCGCCGAGGAAGGTATAGCCTACTATGATTACTGCCGCAATCCACATTGCAAGGGTTGCGTCAATTCCTATTACGGTATTGAAGAGGGTACCGCAGGCCTTAAGGCTTGAAGCAGAATATACTGTGTACGCAACAAGAAATACGACAGCACAAAGTATCTGCAATATCTTGGACTTTGAGAGAAAACGGTTTGTAAGATACTGAGGTATCGTTATTGAATCGTTCGCCACAATAGAAAATCTTCTCAGTCTCGGCGCTTCAAATATCCAGCTCAGTGTATATCCTATAGCAAGTCCTACAGGTATCCATATCTGGCCAAGTCCCAAAGCATAAATTGATGTCGGAAGACCCATAAGCACCCATGCGCTCATATCAGACGCACCGGCTGAGAGGGCTGATACCCACGGTCCCATCTGACGTCCTCCAAGGAAGTAGGATTTCTCGCCGCCGTTGTTCTTGCTTTTAATGAAGAAGAAAACACCTATTCCCAGCATAAAAAGCAGATAAACAACAAACACGCTTATTTCCAATATATCCATTTTTCACACTCCTGTTTTTTATAATTTTTGCAGATGATCTCTGCTGAAAAAATACCAATATATTATATCATATCAGCGCACGAAAGTAAAACATTTTCGACAAACAATATACATTTTCTGCATAATGCTGTATTACATTATATTCTGGTTGTATAACATTACGGTTATTTTTTTATTCATTGACGAAAGCTGTAAATAATGATAAAATTATAGTGAATCTTAAACAGCTTAAACAGCTTTGACAGCTTATTAAACTGTCGTCCGGCTGTGATAAATTTGGGGGCGGTTTTTTATGGGTTTATTCAAGAGTCAGGGACTGAAAGGTATTGCAGTAAGGTTTGCTGTTATACTGATAGTTTCAAATATTGCTGCGCTAGCTTTGATGAATGCTTTTAACATAGGTGAAAACTTCTATGCGGCATTCTCCTACAAGCAGACTGAGGGAGTTGTCAAACATATTTCCGTAACCTATGAGAGGAGCTACAAACCCAGCAGAGGTAATTCACCAGGTCATTATCGGACTCTTGAAAAGCATTCTGCAAGAATAGTTTATACAGACGATTCAGGCACAGAGCATACCACACATTTATCTCCTGTTTCGGATGCAGTCACTGAAGGCACAAGGATCAAAATCTACTACGACCCTAGGGATCCTGAAAAAATAGTATATTTCGAATCAAAAGGCTCGGCGATTATTGTAATTGTAACGTATGTGCTTTTAAATATTGCGTCAATTGTTGTGATAATAATTCTATATAAAAAGGACGGCGAGGTATCTCGTCCGGGAAAATTCAGCTGGTATATGACATCTGCCGATATTGAGTCGAGGTTCAGATCTGCCGATGAATACGGCGGAGAGCTGACAGAACGTGCAAAGGAACGCATTCAGAACAAATAATAATTAATATAAATGGGGGATTAAAAATGAACAGAACTGAAACACCGCCGCTTGCGAAAATTCTCTATGTTGTGGGAGCAGCTCTTATCCTGCTTGGCATAGGGCTTACAGTAAGGTTTGTAATTGCTTCAGGCGAAAGAGAAAATCTTAAGGGTGTTTACACAGAAACCATGGCAACTGTTGACAATGTTGATTCAGTGCATGAAGGACGGCATTACCGTAAAGTTGTAACGGGTCACTATACGGTTGACGGCAAGGACTATGACATAGTATTTGAAGACTATCCAGCAACCGTTCGTGAGGGAAATAAAATTGCCGTATACTATGATCCGAACGATCCGGGGAAAATAATCCATAATCCCAGCAGAGGAACTTCATTTACTGCTAATTTTATTGCCCTTCTTATTATTGCGGCGGGATTTGCAGCGATATTCTTTGGCAGCAGGATGAGAAGAAATATTGTAGATGTTCAGATAGAGTCAAGGTACAGATCATACGATGAATACGGCGGCACAACGACTGAACGTGCCGGCACATTGTTTGACAGACCGATAGATCCGGCTGATCTCCAGATCGATAAGCCGCAAAGACCTACAGGATACCGCAATTATCACCAGAGACGCGCGGATAGGCTGAACGCTATGTTCACACCTAAGGAAACAGATTATACGAAAAAATATGCAGCACTACTTCGTAACCGTCCTGATAACACCAATACAGAGAATGTCAGTCCCGAAATAGAGAATTATATACATGAATATACCGAGGGCGGAAATCCGGCAGCGGCAGCGTCTTATGAACAGCAGCACGGCAGCGGCTTTGACTACTACCGCAGCCCGGAAGATACAGACGGTCAAAATTTCTGAAGAGGATGATTAAGACATGAGATACCGCTCACAATATTCCGATCCGCTCTACAACGAACGGCAGGAAAGAATGATAAAAAATAAAGCAGACAGCTTTATTGACAGCCATCCTATGCTAAGAGATAATCATAAACAAATCGGCGGATTTCTTATAGCCGTCTGTATAGTAATTATCGTCATCACTGTTGCAGGTGCCGGAATAAAGTTTTACAGACAGTCCCTGATAAAAAGTTATACACCCGTTACAGCAACCGTCACGAATGTAGAAATGAGATCTCACCGTCATACCCGTACCATGAGCTATGATTACAAGATGAACGGCACTTATGAGGTTGACGGGGTTTCATATCAGGCATACCAGATAGTCGATACCTACCGCCTGTCAAAAGCATCCACATTCACGGTATACTACAACCCGTCAAAGCCTTCTGATTATGTTGCAGAGAGCAGTCCGAAAAGCATCGGAAATACTGTTGTCACCACATTAGTTATCTGTTTAGTGTTCGGCATAGCAATTTATTTCCTGTTCAGATATATGAAGTACGGACGGATAAAGACAAAGCCCGACTATATGGATTACATCAACGAATATACCAACGGCGGAAATGAAGCAGCCGCAAGAATGTACGAACAGCAAAACGGAAGCGGATTTGATTATTACAAAAGTCCGCAGGAACAGTCAGGCGGCAGCTTTGACTTTTACAAAAGTCCTGAAGAACAATCAGGCAGCAGCTTTGACTTCTACAGAAGTCCGGATGAACCGTCAGACACGAACAATAATTATCCCATGTAAGTAGTTTTATTCAGGAGGAAAAAATGCGCCAAATACAATATGTACCCAGAAGTGAATATAACGACCACTATTCAGGCAAGTTCCATGTTACCCTTCATCTGGATCAGCTTGTGTACCGGCATCCGGTACTGGACAAATATAAAAGAGTGATAGGCATTTCTGTATTGCTGATTAATCTGGTTCTGCTGTACGTGATATGGAACGGATATGTGGCTGATTTGTATATAAAAATAAGAGCAAGTACTACTCCCCAGACAACGGCAGTCATAACTAAGGTTGAATCTGTTCTGGTATATAAGGCTGTGTCAAAAACATACGAGGGCGTAAAGATATTTCACTATAACATAGATTACGATTATACGGTCGATGAAAAGACCTATACAGGACATATCTATGATTACTGGAAGCCATATGAAGTCGGGGATACTCTGACTGTACATTATGATCCGAATAAGCCGTCTGATTACTTTTTTGTCAAGAAATCCGTCGAGTCTGAATTTGATGATGAATTATACGGCAATACTAAATATCCACCGGGACTCAACAGACCAAGAAGGGTTTATTCTATCGGAAAAAATGTAGCTGTAATGAGCACCGTTCTTATAATATACCTCATAGTAGTATTCACACGTTTCACAATATGGGGACGTTTCCAGACTGAGAAGAAATATTTCGAGAACTACGGACAGCTCCCGAAACCGAAGCCGCACATTTATGACGTTGATACGGATACGCCGAAAGATGAACCGCTTCAGAAATTTGATTTTTATACTGACAATAATCCGATGGAACAGAGCGGCGATCATGATTTTAAATTCAATCCGAATTATGATTCTCAGGATCCAACATCCGATGCGCCGTCATTTGGAACAGAATCACAGTTTGATATGAACTTTTCAAATGCACCAACAAATAATCCGTATTCCGGCAGTTCATACGGAACACAAGATACAGACCCGTTCAATTACGATCAGGATTATGCGACGGACGATATTTTCAAGAATGACGATATCTACGGCGGCTACAGCGGCAGTGACGAGCAGTAAAAATTCGTTATCAGTTATCAGTTGGCAGTTGTAAGTTGTAAGTTGTAAGCTCAAAGCATGATTTTGACAAGTTTATTCCTCAAAAAGAGTAAAAAGTCTATTACGGCACATCATTGTACATTGCACATTTAACATTGTACATTGATGTAACCCCTCCGTCTTACGTTCACTATCGTGAACGTAAGACACCTCCCCTGAAAGGGGAGGCTTTTTTTGTAATATGTCATAGCTTTGGGCTTGGGACTTTGAGCTTATGACTTATAACTTACAACTTACGACTTACAACTTACGACTTACAACTTACGACTT
>CACXDE010000263.1 GCA_902766305.1 uncultured Ruminococcus sp.
ATAAATTATCTTATTTATAGTTGTCATAATTAGAAAAATTATTTTTACAGTGAACCAATCGGGCTAGTAAATGATCTAATATAATGAAACAGTCAAAAACGAGGCACAACGTGTATAAAACTAGAACGGAGCAGTTAAAAAACGTTGATAAACCTGAATTTTTTGCACTGAAAAATATTTGGAATCGGGAGTGAACAAAGTATGAAAAAAATCAAAAATAGTACTATGCTCAGAAGAATGAAAGGTGTATTTCTGTCTGCCGCCATATGCCTTTCATCAGGAACTGCAATTACAGGTCTTCCGGTCAATGCTGCGGAAAGCAGCAGTGACAACACCATGTACCAGCTTGCGGACAGCTGTCAGGAGGGAACTATCCTTCATTGTTTCTGCTGGAGATATCACGATGTAACAGCTTCTATGAGGCAGATAGCATCAGCAGGCTTTACATCTGTTCAGCTTTCTCCGGCACAGCCCAATCCATACGGTGTAACCGGTATTTGTTGGAATGTTGCTTATCAGCCCATAGATTTTTGTTTGGATGAATACAGCTGCATTGAAGAAGACCTGAGAGAGCTTTGCAAAGAGGCGGACAAGTACGGTATCAAGGTTATCATGGACGTAGTTGCAAATCATCTTGTCTATGTTGACGGGCTTACCCCGGATGAATACGCAAGGAATGATCATTGGCACAACGCAGGTAAAATAACCGATTACAGTAACCGATCAAATATAACAAGCGGTGATCTTTCAGAACTCAGGGATCTCAACACTGAAAACAAAAGCGTACAGAACAGCGTCAAAAAATATATTAATCAGCTTTATGACGCGGGAGTAGACGGGATACGCTGGGATGCCGCAAAACACATTGGTCTGCCGAGCGAAGGCAGCGATTTCTGGCCGTCTGTTCTTGACAGCAGATTATATAACTACGGCGAGATAATTGGCGGTCCGGTAGATACGGACGAAAAGTATGATCTTATGAAAGAATATACTTCGCTGATGTCTGTAACGGACAATAATTACGGTGAAGAACTGGTAAACAGCTTCAATCAGGGCAAGGCTCCCGATACGGAAAGCAATTGGCTGTCGGAAGGCATTTCGTCTGACCGTCTTGTTTTCTGGGGAGAAAGCCACGATACATATTCTAATGGTCCCGATAAATCAGGCGCTACCACAAGGATGACACAGAACACCATTGACAAAGCCTATGCGGTTGCGGCGGCAAGAGAAGGTGCTGCATCCCTTTACTTTTCAAGACCATCGGAGATAGAAACAGAAAAGATACTTTCTGAAACAAAGGGCAGTATGCACTTTACAAGTCCCGAGGTCAGTGCGGTCAATCATTTCCACAATGCAATGGAAGGCAGGAGAGACAGCGTTTTAACAGAGGATAATTGTGTAGTAATTTCGAGAGAAAACGGCGGTGCTGTAATAGTTTGCGGCGGAGAAGGCGGTCAGGTTACAGTTTCTAATCCCGGAGGATATGCAGTGCCGGGAACATATTATGATGAGGTGTCAGGCAACAGTTTTACTGTTACAGAGACATCCATTACCGGCACTGTTGGTGAAAGCGGTATTGCAGTCATCTATGACAGCGATTTTTTAGGACACCTTACTGCGGACTCGAACGGCATAGAATATTTTTACGGCTCGCTGGATATAACCCTCGGAGCTAAAGATATAAATAATGCAGCGTATGAAATTACATATACGGACGAAAACGGAACACCCGTCACAAAAAACGGTTCATATTCAGACGGCGATATTATAACCATAGGCGAAGGAGCGATGGATGGAACAAATATCACTCTTACACTTACGGGAACATCGATCACCGGCGGCGAAAGAAAAGAAGTATTCAGCTATATAATAAGCCACTACAGCAGGATAATACCCTACACTTTTGAAGAACTTTGGTCAGACTGTATATTTATATTTGACAACTATGATTCCAGATGGGAGGATGTATATTTTTACGCCTACTCAAAGGACGGCAGCACCCTTATAGAAAATGCCGCCTATCCGGGCGAAAAAATGACTGACGAGGGTCAGGAATACTTTTCCTACAAGCTGTCTGAAAAATTCAAGGACAAAGACGTATTCGTAATCTTCAATAACGGTAAAGGAACTCAAATCAGCGAAAGCAAATTCGGCATCAACCATACTAAATACCCTTATGGTACGCTTTATGACGGGGAATATTGGATAAATTCCAAAGGTGTCGAATACATTCCTCCCACAGGTCATAATCATACGCTTTCATATAACGAAGCAGTTTCTCCTACTGAAACAAAATCGGGTTCAATGCCATTTTACAGTTGTATCGGCTGTGAAAAGCTGTATTCCGATCCCGCAGGATTGAACGAGGTGACAATGGAGGAGCTTATAATACCTGCTACAGGTCATAAGGACGGTGGGGAAAGCAAGCCCGAAGAGAGCAAAACAGAGGAAAGCAAGTCCGAAGATAGCAAACCTGAGGAAAGCAGAGCTGTGGTAATCAGGAACTCAGAAAGCAAAACCGTAGAAAGCAGTACTTCTAAAAGTATACCCGTTGCTTCTTCCGATAATAATGCACCTGAAACGGGCGATAATACTGCATATGCGGCAATTGCTTTGGCGGCTGTAATGTCTGTCTTAGCCGTTTTCGTGATACTAGGACGAAGGGACAAAACAAATAAATATCCGACATCAGATTGATGTTTGCTATAAAGTACCAACTATCAAAAAAGATACTTTGCTCCGCTCAGTAGGACTGTGCAGTCCAGTGCAAGCCGACGCTGTCAGTAAAATGCCGTGCAGATCGTTATGACCTGCACGGCTGACTTATTTATAATGAAAAATTCTTCCGAAATAGTAAAGTCAAGCGTTTTTACGATGATACGGAGCATAAAGTGTCGGTTTATAATTCTGACACCATTGATGATTTGGAGGAGATGGACTTATAGTAAACGTCATTTATAAAGTCCTATTGTCAGCCTGAAAAATTATTCTCCTCCCTGTCATTCTGAGGAGCGCAACGACGAAGAAACTTTTATTTAAGTCGTAAGTTATAAGTTGTAAGTTTTAAGTTTATGTTGCCGGCGTTAATTTCAAAAACCTCCGCCATGCAGTATTCCATTGAGCCTCAGTATACTCTGTACCATCCGTATCAACCGTCTGCACGACCTCACTGTATACTAT
>CACXDE010000264.1 GCA_902766305.1 uncultured Ruminococcus sp.
GCAAGGATATCGCAGCGGTCATATTTTCTTGCTACAAGAGAAATTACCTCCGACTGCGCAAATACGACGCAGGTGCTATTGATATCACACGGATTTGTTGCTCTAAGCGAAAGCGGTCCGACGTTATCTATGGTTGTTTCAAGTATCTGCGCTATGACCTCCATGAATTTTCCTGTGCCTGCGGCGCATTTGTCATTCATGCTGAAATTTTTTACACCGTAGCCTGAATCAAGATATATGATCTTTGAATCCTGTCCGCCGATGTCTATTATCATACCGGGGCGGTATTCCTTCGGGGCAGTCAAACGCACTCCGTAAGCGTGAGCTGTAATTTCGGATATATCATCGTCTGCGACCTCAAGTATCTTTCTGCTGTAGCCCGTTGCCATGATATATCCGATATCAGACGGTGAAAGAGAATGTCTGCTGCAAAGTTCGGCAGCTATTTTTTTTGCTGTGCCATTGTTATCAATGCCTGTGCTGCGAACCATTGTATCTATAACATGTCCGTCTCCGATCAGCGCCGCTTTCAGATAAGTCGAACCGCCGTCAAGTCCTATATAGTATTTTCCCATGATTTTTCCTCCTAAAAACTCCTTCGCACGGGTGCCGCCTTTTCAGGTGCCTGCTTCAGCTTTATCAGCTCGATAAACGCTTCAATGCGTATCCGGAGCTGTTCTATGTCCTCTTCGTTATAATCACTCTCAAGTCGTATGACCGGTATGCCGAGCTTGCCGAGTTCTTCTTCTATGCGCTTGTATTCATGGTCATATACAAGACAGCCTCGCAGTACATGATAGATAACACCCTGTATCTGGTTTTCTTTTATAAGCTGCTTTAAGCGATAGATTCGCTGTGAATTATCCGCAAATGTCGGGCAGGGGCAGGGGCGAAGCGCACGGTTTGCAAGCGCTCTTATCATCCCGTCAAAGCTGTCGTCTGTAATGACAGCCGGATCCCACAGTCCGCGCTCTCCCATGCAGGTCTCATCTCCGGCAACTATACCGCCCATTTCTTCGATAAGCAGGGGTATTTTGATATTCGGGAAAACGATAGGAGAGCCTGTCAGCATGATTCTCGGGAGTCTTTTTGATGTTACTGTTTTCTTTTCTGATATATTATTTTTCAGTGACGTATTTATGCGGTGGAGAGCCTTTCCCCAGACATCTGCCGGCATATAGGAAGAACTGTTTAGTATAGCCATAGCGTGGGTTCCCCTGATAAGATAGGGCAGTTGCTTTTTCAGCTTGATGAACTCCGAAAGCTCATACTGTGCATAGCCTACCTTGCGAAAACCTTCTGCAAGACTTTCATAAGTTATACGATTACCGGTGACATTCTCAAGCCTTTCCATAAGCTCATAGAGCTGCCGGATATATTCGTCAATATCATCGTCATCTCTTGAAGCCGGAATATGCATTGTCATAATTTCGCAGCTGTCGGAAAGCATTCCGGCAATTTTCTTTTTGCAGTCACAGGTGATAGGAATCACCATCATTGAGCAGTCCTCATATATAGGCATTAGTCCTGTCTGCTTAAAGCCTGCAACTGCTTTTACAAGAGGACAGGCATCTCTCGGGGCAACATTTTCACCTACAGAAAAAGCTGTATAATTGCCACTGCAAAGCTTTACGGGAACTGCGCCTGCTGCGTAGATCAACTCCGGCGGAGTCATGACGCAGTATGTGCCGATGGTTTTCTGACCGGGCTTTTTTTCGATATGCTCCATATTGACATATATCCGTTCAAGTGTTCTGTAAAACGGCTCCATGCCCTCCGGTGCTCCTGAAAGCTCCTTCATACGGCGCAGATATTTTGCGGCTGTCTGGGTTTCCTTATTTATAAATCGCTTATCCTGTCTTTGTTTAAGCGTTTCAGATTTTTTTGTCTCCGTCATTTTTATCCCTCCAGGTCTTATCAGGCTCATATCCGGACATAATTGTCTTTCTTGATGAAGAATACAGCTTTATTCCGGCACAGGTCATTGAAAGTGCCTTGTCCTCCGGGCAGCAGCGAATACATTCTCCGCACATAATGCAGTTAGCAGAGGTAACATTGACCTTTTCTCTTTCGGTATAGATCATCTTTATACCCATCGGGCAGGCTTCATAACAAGCGCCGCATTCAGTGCAGGACTGGGTATCCTTTTTGATTCGGAAAAGCGATATTTTATGAAAAAAGCCCAATATTGTTCCGAGGGGGCATACCATGCAGAATGATCTGCGTTTGAAAAAAC
>CACXDE010000265.1 GCA_902766305.1 uncultured Ruminococcus sp.
AAAACTATATTTTTTTTAAAATAGAGCTATAGTAATTTTACACAATAATCTTGTCATTCTGAACAAACCGAAACTGTCATCCAGAGCGTAAGCAAAGGATCTTTTTCATAAACTTGCAGTAAAGATTCTTCGTCGCTTTGTTTTTGAAAATATCATAGTGCATCATTGCCGACAAGTCAAAAACCGTCCTCACTCTTAACAACATCCTCGCTCCTCAGAATGACAAGTTGGGCGAACTTTTGAAGCAACAAAAGAAGAAAAAAGTCTGGTACGTCATCATTGTACATTGTAAATTGAATTGTCCGCTCCTCAGAATGACAAAGAGGAGAATTATTTTCCAGGCTGACAATAGGACTTTATAAATGACGTTTACTATAAATTGACAACTGACAGCTGATAACTGACAACTTATAGCTGACATCTGCATTCCATATTAAATAATACAAAATTGTTACAAATGGTATTAATTTTATATATAATATTGATTTTGAATAATACTTTGTGTATAATTAAATATTATGGATAATCGGTGTTGTTCTTTCCGGTATCTGAACTGATAAGGAAAAACAACAGACCTGACAGGGGTGATTTGATGCTGCTTGCTATCATAGCTGCTGCGGCTTGTCTGGCTGCTACGACAATTATGTACAGCCCGAAGATGAGAAGTTTCCGATACTATCGCCCGGTTGCGCTTTTTTTTCTTTTTGAAGGTATATGGATACTTGCAGACTATGCCTTTGAACAGATTTTTCCGGGAAATGTTTTTATGCTCGTGATACATTATATCGGCGTGATTCTTATTATTCTTTACTTTGTATTAAGTATGTTATTATTTTCTAGAAAAAATAAAAAATCAAATAAACCAACCATTAAACACAGTGAAAAGTAAAGGGGATCGTTATGGGATATGTTTATTCTGTGCTATGGCTTATTATAGCTCTGATGTTGTTTTTAAGATTCAGAAAAGAGAATAAATCTGTGATACTTCTGTCACTGTATTTTGTCTTTCTCAGTGTATGGTGGTTTTTAGATCAGTTCGTACATGGACTGAATCTGATGGATGGGGATTATATCTGGATACTTCGCAGTGTTTCGGCTCTGATGCTTGGTCTGAGTATCCTCGTATACATAAGAGAAAGGAAAAAGGATAAAAACAACAGTACTGATAAAGACAGTCAGACTTCACAGCATACAGCTGATACAGCCAATGTACATTAACATCAAAACAGCTTTTCTTCGCCTGGCGCGTTGAAAAGCTGTTTTTCACTAAATATATATTTTTTAATTTTTGCTGAAATCGGTAAGCACAAGACCTTTATTATGCTCCAAGGCCCATGTGATGTTCCACTCGCTCGTAAAAAGCAGAAGGTGCTTACCCTTAAGATCCTGTATTCTTTTTGTATCAGTCGTCAGATTAAGCGTTTTGGGATCAATATCATCATTGTCGATCCAGCGTATCAGCTCATATGACATATGCTCAAGAACAATATCAACATTATATTCATTGTTAAGACGGTATTCGAGTACCTCAAACTGTAGTACGCCTACAACTCCGACTATAACTTCTTCCATGCCTCCGCCTAAGGTCTGGAATATCTGTATAGCACCTTCCTGCGCTATCTGGGTAATACCCTTTACAAACTGTTTCCGCTTCATTGTATCCTTAAGACGTACCCTTGCAAAATGCTCCGGCGCAAATGTAGGAATACCTTCAAACTGAACCTTCTTTGAAGGCGAACATACTGTATCGCCTATAGAGAAAATGCCCGGATCAAAAACGCCTATAATATCACCGGCGTAGGCTTCATTAATGATCTCTCTGTCCTGTGCCATAAGCTGCTGGGGCTGTGAAAGTCGCATCTTCTTATTGCCCTGCACATGATAAACTTCCATAGTTCTGTCATATTTGCCGGAGCATATTCTCATGAATGCTATCCTGTCACGGTGCGCCTTGTTCATGTTCGCCTGTATCTTGAAAACGAAAGCAGAAAAAGTGTCGTCAAAGGGATCGACACTCCCGTCAACAGTATTTCTCGGAAGGGGCGGAGTCGTCATTTTCAGGAACTCAGCAAGGAATGGTTCTACACCAAAATTTGTAAGAGCAGATCCGAAAAATACCGGAGTAAGCTTTCCGCTTCTTACCTGTTCAAGATCGAACTCATCCCCTGCGCCCTCAAGCAATTCTATATCATCCCTCAAAGTTCCGGCAAGAGTTTCTCCCAGTCTTTCGTCAAGATCAGGAGAATCAATAGTCAATTCATCCATTTCAACCTCACGCTGACCATTATTAGCGGTAAATGCAAGTATCTCCCTTTTCTGGAGATCGTAAACACCCTTGAAATCACGTCCGCAGCCTATAGGCCAGTTCATCGGACAGGTGTGAATGCCAAGCACGTTCTCGATATCCTCCAGCAATTCATACGGACTAAGCGCTTCCCTGTCCATTTTATTTATAAACGTGAATATCGGTATACCGCGCATAGTACAGACCTTGAACAGCTTTCTTGTCTGTGCCTCAACACCCTTTGAAGCATCAATTACCATTACAGCAGAATCGGCTGCCATAAGTGTACGGTAAGTATCCTCTGAAAAATCCTGATGTCCGGGAGTGTCAATAATATTTACGCAGTATCCGTCATAGCTGAACTGCATTACAGATGATGTAACGGAAATACCTCTCTGCTTTTCTATTTCCATCCAGTCTGACACAGCATGTTTATCAGTCTTTTTTCCTTTCACCGAACCGGCAAGCTGTATAGTTCCGGTATAAAGCAAAAGCTTTTCAGTAAGCGTAGTTTTACCGGCATCCGGGTGTGAAATAATTGCAAAAGTTCTTCTTTTTTCTATAAGCTCTTTATTCGTACCCATTTTTTCCTTTCCCCGGGGGAAACCCTTTGTTTAAAAACAAAGGGTTATCCCCCAGACCCCCTTCCTAAAAAAACTATTAATTGATTCATTTGATTATTTTTCTCATAATCAGAAAAAAGTGTTTTTTAACTCACTCATTGTTATCAGCGCAAATGATATTAACCAACTTACCTGACTATTCTACCACAAAAATAGCAATTAATCAATATGTCAGACCAGCGTCTCGCCGCCCAGCGTGACGCTGGATTCACACCAGTCTTGCACTACTATTTTGTAAAAGTACTGGCGCAGGGAACGATTCACAAATGTTACGGTTTACAATGAAGTAGTGCAAGACAGATTTGGGTTCGCAGGCTCTGCGCCGGGCGGTGCTATTCCATTTTTGTTTCACCAAAGATAATTTTTATCGTTGCCAACTATAAATTTACACTTAGGCCGGCCAGGGAGTTACTCTGGTCGTTATTGATTGAAATTATGGCGCAATAGTGTTATAATACAGATAGATGGGGTAATAATATATTTATCAATATAAAACAATGGATATAAGGAAACAATGTTAAGTCAATATTCTTTATAGTCGGTGATAGATATGAAACTATATTTAAAAAGAAATACGACTGATGAGGAAATGAGTTTCAATGTGTATGACCACAACGAAAATATTATATTCGACGTCAGAAACAGCATTGATTCAAAAATGAAAATGTCTTTAGAGAGTAAAAGCGGAGATCCATTTTCTCAGATACGTCTTAATACCTTGCTGTTCACATATTTTACGATCAGATGCCGGCATCATTTTTATGTTCTTTTGCCGTACGTAAGAGAAAAACTTTACTTTTCGATATACGGAAGCACCTACAAATTCAGCGGTAATATTTTCACGGGCTCTTATGCTGCCTGTGATGCTGAAGGCAAAATAATGATGACCATGGAGCGTACACATACAATAAGCGGAAGTGAAGCATATGAGCTGAACATAAATGATGATGAACACAAGATATTCCTGATATCATGTGCAATCTGCGCTGCGTCTTATCAGATAGCTGATGTCAGTCAACAGTTAGCGGGCAGCTGCTGAGCCGCCCGCAATCAGCTGTGTACTGCACTGTTCTCAGCAGCCAAAAAAGAAAAAATCCGCACACACAAACGCCCAGATGTGTATACGGATATTAAAAGACAAAAAATGTCCCAAAGTCAAGGAGAGAATGAAAACACAAACACACACGGAATATCAACACAAAAATGGAGAACCTTGACTTCGGGACAATCCAATTATAGCACATATCAGACCCGTTGTAAACGAGAATTATACATTTTTTTGTATAAATATTAAAAATCATGAATATACACAAATTAATGTACCTTATTTTGTTTTTTATTTCCTTAATTCAATAATAAATGCGAAAACACTGTCAACCATCAACTCACAAACCTATAAATGAGCAAATTTATAATCATTCGTTATTATGCACAATAATTTCGTTATTCTGACAATCCTGAAACTGTCATCCTGAGCGTAAGCGAAGGATTTTTTCCACGAAAGCAGCATTATCGGAAAGATTCTTCGTCGCTATCGCTCCTCAGAATGACAAGTCGCTTGTGCAGTTTTTCGGATTT
>CACXDE010000266.1 GCA_902766305.1 uncultured Ruminococcus sp.
AAAGTTTTAGGAAAGGGTTTCCCCCAAGAAAACCCACAAACGACAAAAAATCATTTTATCTGTCATTAAGTGCAGTATACGGTGTTCTATCGTGGACGTTCATGTATGCCGGACGGATTATCTTGCTCGGATTTACAAGCTCTTCTATTCTGTGCGCAGACCAGCCGGCTATTCTTGCAATTGCAAAAATAGGCGTATAAAGCTGTGTCGGCAGACCAAGCATATTGTACACGAAACCGCTGTAAAAGTCGACGTTCGCACTCACACCCTTGTATATGCGCCTTTCCTCGGCGATAACTTCCGGCGCAAGCTTCTCTACCATAGAATAAAGCGCAAATTCCTTATGCTTACCCTTTTCCTCTGACAGCTTTTCTACAAAGGATTTGAACACCCTTGCTCTCGGGTCGCTTATGGAATATACAGCGTGTCCCATACCATATATAAGACCGGCTCTGTCAAAGGCTTCGCCGTGAAGAAGCTTTCTCAGATATGCACGTACTTCCTCTTCATCTGTATAATCTTTGACATTCTGGTACATATCATCAAACATTTTAACGACCTTGATATTTGCGCCGCCGTGCTTCGGTCCTTTCAGAGAGCCAAGTGCAGCAGCTATTGCAGAATATGTATCAGTTCCAGAGGATGATACAACATGAGTAGTAAAGCTTGAATTGTTGCCGCCGCCGTGTTCCGCATGCAGAACAAGCGCCATATCAAGAAGCTTTGCCTCAAGCTGTGTATACTTTGAATCAGCACGAAGCATATAAAGTATATTTTCAGCAGTAGAAAGATTCTCCTGCGGTGAATGTATGAACAGGCTGTCACGCAGATAGTAATGACTGTACGCACGGTAGCAGTAAACCGACAGAACCGGGAACAGTGCTATAAGCTGAAGGCACTGACGAAGTACATTCGGTATAGAAGTATCATCCGGATTAGGATCGTATGAATATAGAGTCAGAACGCATCTTGCAAGACCGTTCATCATATCTGTACTCGGCGCTTTAAGTATAATATCTCTCGGAAATGTCTGCGGCAGATTCCTGTATGTCGCAAGCAGACGCTTTATCTGTTCAAGCTGGTCCTTATCAGGCAGTTTTCCGAATATAAGCAGGTATACAACCTCTTCAAAGCCAAAACGGTTGTCGTCAATAAAGCCCTTTACTATTTCCTCGACATCAATGCCCCTGTAATAAAGCTTGCCGTCACAGGGATGACTCACACCGTCTATCATTTTCGACGAACATATTTCCGATATTTCAGTAAGCCCGGCAAGGACACCCTTACCGTTTACATCTCTCAGACCTCTTTTTACATCATATTTCCCGTACAGGTCTTTGTCAATCTTACCGTTTATCTCACAAAGACGGCTGAGTTCTCTCAGTTCCTGTGTGATATTGAAAAAGCTTTCATTCTGTAATAAATACTCGTTCTGCATTCTTATCATCTCCATCCCTTACAAAAATTCTACACCATGCAAAACAACGCATAATTTAAAATCACAAAACAGATACTTGCATTATTGTACCATAATTTTTAGTATTTGTAAATAGTACAAAAAGAAGCTATTGTATAAATTGTACAATCAAACAACAACAAAGTTGATATTATTAAATAAATATATATATTTTTAACAAAGAATATACAAAAAGCTCTTTTGAATTTTTATACAAAAATTTTGTGCATAAATTGTACAGCAAAAGTCAATACTACATTTACGGCTGTATATAGCTTTTTGAGTAAGATATATACCGTCAATAAAATATCAGGAGTTGATATCATGACCGGAAAGGAACTTATGTATGTCGAGGATGCTCTCGGACATGAGCAGTATTTCCAGACCCAGTGCAATGAAAGCGCAGAGAAGATCTGCGACAAGGAGCTTAAGGCATTTGCCCAGGAAATAGAACAGACACACCGCACACTGTACAACAACTTTTTCCATTTGCTGTAAGGAGGATTACTATGACAGACGACAGAAATATCATGGAAAACTTACTCCTTGCTCAAAAGGGAGTATGCGATCTTTTTATGCACGGAACAATTGAATCCTCTACCGCTGAGGTAAGAAACACATTTGAGGATTCACTTCACACTGCCCTTTCAATCCAGGATCAGATCCATACAAAAATGGAAGAAAGAGGCTGGTACACCTCAGAACAGGCAGACAGCAGCAAGGTAAGCTCCGTAAAAATGAAATTTGCCTGAATGAAATAAGAATACCGCACACAAACGACAGCAGGGAAACCATCAGAGCTTCCCTGCTGTCTGGTTATATTCAATTATGTTTTGCTTACATGAGATCATATCCGTTAAATGTTACAGATACTATATCCTTGGGATCAAGCGCTGCGGAATTGCCGTTTTTGTCGAAATAGCTGTATACCATACTCATCTCGCCGTAGTCTCCAGCTATGTTATATCCGCTTCCGCCGCCGTACATACTTGGTGACGCTGTATACACTCTGCCGTCCTCAAGAGTTATGACAAGCGTGTTGGGAATGAAGGCTTTTATGTAATCATCGTATCTGGTCCATTCCTCAGTATCGCCGTTTTCGAGCTTTTCATTGTCAAAATCTTGTTTTTTCGTGATGTTGCCGCAGTCAGCGTAAAGCTCAATAGTAAAGGATTTTGCTGTCAGAAAGTGTACAGTCCATTCGCTGCCGCTGACGTTGTAGGTCTTTCCATTTGCGCTTTCGAGATCAAGCGTTGTGGATTTGTAGTTGAGTGTAACGCCAACATTGAGATCAAGATCCAGTTCCGTCTTTTCTGCAATAATTACCTTTGTGCCGCTGCCTCTCATATCAGGCATTATCACCTGATTGTCTGCAAGAGTGCTTTCATATTTTTCATACATTTCTTCAAGTATCGGACCGTCTGTTATAAGCTCCTGGCTGCCGTCAGCGTATGTCTCATATCTGCTGTAGCCGTCGCCGTCTCTTGCTGTGTAAAGAGTTTTTACTGGTGTGTACGCATATACCTTCTCGTCGTTTATTTTCAGTCTGCGTCCCTTGAGAGGTGCTGTATAAGAAGGGCAATTGCAGCAAACCAACGCATTGAGGGTGTACTCGTCTTTGAATGAATATCTTATATCCCCGAAATTATCAGCACCGGGATAAATCATGCTGTCCCAAAGTGTTTTTTCGGCTACCATACTGTACTCGCCGCTGTCGGAAAAGTCCTCTCCTTCTCTCCAGCTGAACTGATCTAAAAATGTGTCCTCTGTAGTTTTTACGAAAGGACTGCCGTCCTTGTTTTTGATCGTCATCATAGCAAAGACCTGATTGTCATCTCCGGCTATTCCCATGAAATTTATATCTACCTTTTCGCTTTCTGTAGTAACGTCTTTGCCGCTGTAAACTCCGTCAGCTGGTTCTCCGGCAAAATATTCTCCGAAGGTAGTATTGAATCCTCCGGAAGCACCTACAGTTACCGTACCAACAACTGCAACAGCAACGGCAGCAGCGATCAGTGAGATGACTGTCTTTCTCTTTATTTTGCGTACCGGTTTCTTTTCAGTTTTTATAGTTTTCATAACTGTCTCCTTTACATTTTCTGTTTTTACTCCTGTGTCCCTTATTACAGTGTTTTCATCTATGCCGATGATATCATTTTCGCTCTTGTCAAATATAAACTCTTTTTTCATGATGTATACCCTCTTTCAAAAAGCAGCTTTTTCAGCTTTTCTCTTGTTCGTTTTATCTTTGACTTAACAGTTTCTTTATTCATCCCCGTTTTTTCGGCTATTTCTGTTGAAGACTGGTAATAATAATAGTGTCGTATGATTATTTCACGTTCAGGATCGCCTATTATATCAAGTGCCTCCCTCAGAGCCTCGGTTATGACTTTGTTTTCGATTTCTTCCGAAACTTTCATGCTGTCCTCAAATTCCATCTCTTCAATGGACGTTACAGGATGGCGGTAAAGTGATTTCAGTTTATCCTTTGTCTTGTTTTTGGCTATACAGCAAAGATAGCCTTTGAGCTTATCCGGCTGTATATTCTGACGATTGTACCAGAGAGTAATGAACGTATCGGAGGTTACTTCCTCAATATCCGCCGCCGAAAGCTCACCTTTTGAAATGTTGTAAACTATTGTTGATATAAGCGGTGTATATTTATCGATCAGTTCTTCAAGCGCCGATTCGTCATTTTTCATTATTCTGCCTGCAAGCATTTCATTGTCCATGTTTTTTTACCTCCTTCACTAATAATAACGACAGCCGTCCCTATGCGGGGGCAAAAAATTTTAAAAAATTAATTCTTTTTTTTCTGAATATATGTTATCATTATATCTGATGAATTGTCAAAGAATTAATATTAAATTGATCTGCGAAAGGATGGGACATTCTATGAAAAAGAAAAGAATACTTGTGCTGATAAATACATCTGCCGGTACGGGAAAGGCTGCCGGCAGTTTTATGGAGATAGTTTCCAGACTTGCACAGGCTGGATTTGAACCTATCGTATATCCGGTCATGCCAGGAAATGGTCTTACGTCTGAATCAATACTTAAGGGTGTTGACGGACAAATTGAGAAAGTAGTGTGCATAGGCGGAGACGGCACTCTGAACCATGTTCTGACAGGGATAATGCCTATGAAGAAAAAACCAGTGATTGGATATATACCAACGGGCAGCACAAATGACTTTGCCGCAAGTCTTAATATACCCTCTGATTTTGAAAAGGCTCTTGACATAATAACTAACGGCAAGCCGTTTTTATACGATATAGGAATTATGAACGGAAAGTATTTCAACTATATAGCTGCATTCGGTGCATTTTCTGCCGTAAGCTATGCAACAAAGCAGGAGCTTAAAAATATTTTCGGTCATGCGGCATATATACTGACAGCCGCTGCTGAGATACCGCAGAATATAGGCTACAGCTGTCATATGAAAATAGAAGCTGACGATTTTTCAGAGGAAAACGATTATGTTTTCGGCGCAGTATGCAATTCACTTTCCATAGGCGGAATGAAAGTTCCTGTTACTGAAAACATACGTCTCAATGACGGAAAATTAGAGCTTGTTCTGATAAAAAGTCCTAAGAACCTGACGGAGCTTCACAATATTCTTGCAGATCTGAGAAGCGGAAATATTGACAGTCCTTATATAACATTCCGTCAGGTAACAAATGTGCGGCTTATTTCTGATGAAAATACAGCATGGTCGCTTGACGGAGAATTTGGCGGCGCAAGCTGTGAAACAGAGATAAACATTATACCGGGAGCTGTCACCATAATGGCAGGGATATAAAAACATAACTATAAATGAGCAAATCCGAAAAACTGCACAAGCGACTTGTCATTCTGAGGAGCGATAGCGACGAAAAATCTTTCCGATAATGCTGCTTTCGTGGAAAAGATCCTTCGCTTACGCTCAGGATGACAGGTTCAGGATTGTCAGAATAACGAAATTATTGTG
>CACXDE010000267.1 GCA_902766305.1 uncultured Ruminococcus sp.
ATTCCCCTTGATTTCAGCTCATCACGTATGCGGTCAGCTTCTGCCCAGTTTTTGTCCTTACGTGCCTGTGTGCGCTGATCTATAAGAGCCTGTACATCATCTGCAACTCCGTCATCCTTTTTTACATAAAGCAGACCCAATACATCTGCTAATTCGTTATAAAGACTGAGAGCAAATTCACAAAGCTCCTTTGAAGGCTCGGTCCTCGGATTAAGCTCGGAGTTGATATCTCTGGCAAGCTCAAAGAGTGCTGTAATACCGTCAGCAGTGTTCAGGTCATCATCCATCACGCTTATGAAATCTTCCTTATGCCTGAGAAGCTTATTCTTTATTTCTTCCTCGCCGTCTTTCAGACTTCCCTCACTGTGCTTTGCAAGAAATTCAAGATCCTCACGGCAGTTATATAGTCTTTCAAGAGAAGCCTTGCACTGCTCGATTATTTCAATAGAATAGTTGATAGGACTTCTGTAATGTGAGGATATCATCAGATATCGTATCGGTTCATATCCGTATTTTTCAGCCACATCGCGGACAGTAAAGAAGTTGCCAAGTGACTTTGACATTTTCTTATTGTCAACATTTATATAACCGTTGTGCATCCAGTAATTAGCGAAGGGCTTTTCATTTGTGCATTCACTCTGGGCTATTTCATTTTCATGGTGAGGGAATATCAGATCCTGTCCGCCGCAGTGGATATCTATCGTTTCACCAAGGTATCTTTTAGCCATGCAGGAGCATTCAATATGCCAGCCCGGTCTTCCCTGTCCCCACGGTGAATCCCAATAAGGCTCGCCCGGTTTAGCGCCCTTCCAGAGTGCAAAATCCATAGGGTCTTCCTTTGTTTCGCCTATCTGTATTCTTGCGCCGGCTTCAAGATCTTCAAGCGGCTGATGTGAAAGCTTGCCGTACTCTTTGAATTTGTTTGTACGGAAATATACGTCTCCGTATTCTGTAGAGTAGGCATAGCCCTTTTCCTCAAGTGTTTTTATCATATCAAGCATCTGCTGGATATTTTCCGTTGCCTTAGGGTGTATATCAGCGTCAATAACATTAAGACCCTTAGCGTCGGTTTTATACTCTGCAATATATTTTTCCGATACAGTCTTGTAGTCGCTGCCTTCCTCGTTTGCCCGTTTGATTATCTTGTCGTCGATATAAGTGAAGTTCTGGAAATAGGTAACTTTATATCCTCTGTATTTCAGATATTTTCTCAGTACATCAAACACACAGATGGGTCTTGCATTACCGATGTGTATATAATTATATACTGTCGGTCCGCAGGCGTATATCTTCACCTCGCCTTCACTGATAGTTTTCAGTTCCTCTTTCTTTCCTGACATTGTGTTGTAGATCTTCATAACGATCACCTTTCTATAAATTTATTTACTACAGCCGGTCATCAGATACCGGCGCCGTTTTCAAATTCTTCAAATGCGTTTCTCAGCTCGCTCAGACGCTTATCAAGATTTGTAAGCTTTTCTTCAACCGGATCAGTGTAATGAATCTGGTCAAGACTTTCACACGGCGGTTCAGAGATTCTCTCACCGTTAACCTTTACGACCTTCGCAGGCACACCGACAGCAGTAGCGTTATCCGGAACTTCCGTAAGCACTACCGCTCCGGCGGCAATGCGGGCATTATCACCTACACGGAAAGGTCCTAAAACCTTTGCTCCTGATCCGACAAGCACATTATTTCCAAGTGTCGGATGACGCTTACCCTGATCCTTACCCGTACCGCCAAGAGTTACTCCCTGATAGATGGTACAGTTATCGCCTATTTCAGCAGTTTCACCTATTACGACACCCATACCGTGGTCTATGAACAGACCCTTTCCTATGGTAGCACCGGGGTGTATTTCTATTCCTGTTCTGTGCCGTGAACGCTGTGAAATCCATCTTGCTATAAGCTTCATATTATGCCTGAAAAACCAGTTGGCACGGCGGTAATCCCTCACTGCTCTGAAACCGGAATACAGGAAATATACCTCCATCCGGCTTCTTGCAGCCGGATCTCTTGCCATTATTGAGTCAAGCTCAGCTTTCAATTTGTCAAACATTTGTTTCTCTCCTCATAAAAAAATGCAGCATCCCTCAAAAAGGGACGCCGCAGCGTGGTTCCACCCTGATTCAGTGCAGCAAATCGCTGCACCCTCAATGTCCTTAACGCAGACCTACGCATAATGATAATTGGCAGTAACCGTTCGCACCATGAACTGTTAGAGTGCATTCACAAAACCGTCCTTACCGGCTCACACCATCCGCCGGCTCTCTGAAAAAGCATAGCTCTGCTACTATTCTCCGTCATAGTCATTTTATATTCAGTTTACAGTTCCCTCATTTTATAATCCTTATCCTCGTCTATCATACCTATCATTATATCAGCTAATTTAGGATCAAGCTGTGTTCCTCTTACACGAACTATCTCCGCTCTTATCTTCTCCTGAGGCATAATATCACGGTAGCTTCTTTTTGACGACATAGCGTCATATGCGTCCGCAACAGCTATTATCCTCGCTTCTATAGGTATATCCTCGCCCTTTATGCCATCAGGATAACCATTGCCGTCATAGCGCTCATGGTGCCATCTTGCTCCGCAGTACAGACCAGGCATTTCAGTGATGTTTTTCAGAACATCAGAACCAATAGCCGGGTGTGTTTTTATAACAGCATATTCTTCATCCGTCAGTTTACCTTTTTTATTGATAATACTGTCAGGAATGCCTATCTTACCTATATCATGCAGAAGTCCCATAAAATAAATATTCTTCATAAACTCCTCAGATTTACCAAGTCTTCTTGAAATCTCTCTGGAATATTCTGCAACTCTTCTTGAATGACCGTTGGTATAGGTATCCTTTGCATCAACAGTTCCGGCAAGAGCCGTCACGACCTGCAAGGATATCTTTTCCAGTTTTTCAGCCTGTTCAAGCCTTTTCTGAGTTCTTTCATTTTTATATACCTGACTCTGAAAAAACATATAATAGAATAAAAGCGTTAAAACTATTGCTGTCCGCATAACTGTCAGATTAGACAGAATAGATTCAGTAAACGCACCTGCCGTCAGAAGTACTGCAACAGTAAGAATAACAAATCTTTCAAATCTTTGTTTCTGTTTTTTCTGAGTGATCGAAAGAACAACCAGAATGATAAGATAGAACAACATTATAATATGCGAAAACCATCCAAGAGGTCCCCTGACAAAAATATTATCATCTGTGTATGTATATGCTGCGTCTGTAAAAAAGGCCGATAATGAGAATAATGAATTTATTACCAAGGGCAGTATCAAAAAGCCCTTTATTCTTTTCCTGTGATCATCTCTCAGTACAAGCATGATGAACAAATACAGCATCAGCGGACGAAGTATATATCCTACACTGGTAACAGCAAGCAGCCATACTCTGTCACAGTCTGTTTCAGGTAAGGTACACTCTAAGTTGAATGTAATCAACTCAGCAAAAACTATACCAATAAGAGAATAGAATATATTCTTCACATTGACCGCTAACTCTGAATTTCTCCATATGAAAATCAGAAGAAAAAGAGTGCCAATTAACGGAAAAAAATTTACTGAAATAATATCGTAGTTCATAGCTGACACATCTCTTTCTGCAATGGTTTCTGATAAAAATATTATAGTGATTTATTCTGCATTTTTTATAAATTCAAAATTCTGAACGATATATATTACACCGGATATTATAGTCAGCAATGCCGATATCCACAGTGCTGTTTCCCCGATGATCCGGAAGACAGGGCTCATCACAGAAGCGTCAATATCAATTATCTTCATGCTGCCAAGCTCGAGAATATACTGCAAAAGAAGTACAAGCAGCACAGCAGCTATCTGACTTATAGTTTTCGCCTTGCCCCAGTTATTTGCTGCAACTACCTTTCCCTTTGACGAAGCGACAAGCCGCATTGCTGTTACCATAAATTCCCTTGCCACAATGACAGTCAGAACCACAGCATTAGTCAGACCAATCTGAATAAAGCAGGCAAGAGCAGCAAGTATCATTACCTTATCTGCAAGCGGGTCAGCAAACTTTCCGAAATCAGTGATCATATTATACTTGCGTGCGATCATTCCGTCAAGATGATCTGTATAGGACGCCGCCGCAAATATTATCAGTGCTATCAGATAATGGTGCGGTATTCCC
>CACXDE010000268.1 GCA_902766305.1 uncultured Ruminococcus sp.
CTTGCCGACCTCATGACCATACGTGAGTTCAAGGGCAAGCTTGACGGACTGAAAATGGCATTTATCGGCGACGGCAATAACATGATGAATTCCCTTATTGTCGGCGCGCTTAAAACAGGTATGTCTATCTCTGTTGCCTGTCCGGAGGGTTATGAGCCTGACAGCCAGGTTCTTGATTTTGCAAAGGACTTCGGTGATAAGTTCTCAATGTTCCGCACACCTAAGGAGGCTGTTGTTGACGCTGATGTTGTTATTACTGACGTGTGGGCTTCCATGGGTCAGGAGGGAGAAGCTGAAAAGCGCCGGAAAGCTTTTGACGGCTATCAGGTAAATGCTGAGCTTATGGCTCTTGCAAAGCCGGATGCAATGGTTCAGCATTGTCTGCCGGCGCACAGGGGCGAAGAGATAACAGAAGATGTATTTGAAGCCCATGCTGATGAGATATTCGAAGAAGCGGAAAACAGGCTTCATGCACAGAAAGCTGTAATGGTTAAATGTCTGAAGGACTGACGGTTTCTTTAGTTTGATTAAGAAAAAAAGCTGTAAGTCAAAGCTCAAAGCATTAGGTTTACAGCTTTAGCATTTTTGCACCTGTTTTTTTAATATAAATTATTGAAAAAATGTTATATATTTCCTTGCATTATTAGCTGAAATATAGTAAAATAAACTCAAGGATTTTCATATCCGGTAAAATTCAGGATCGTTGAAGATCAGAGGTAATGATTTATGAGCTCTCACTTCTGATATATATTTCCTGCATTTACTCAATTGAGGTTTATGAGAATTATGTCAGAGGTGTTAACATCTGTCAAAACAAAACTAAGGAGGATTTATAAAATGTCTGTTACTATGAGTGATAAGCATCTGAAGGAGTTCATAAGTGAGGATGAATATACTGCGATTGCACCGCAGATAGCTGCTGCGCATGACCTTCTTCATAATAAAACAGGTCTGGGAAATGATTTTACGGGCTGGGTCGATCTCCCTGTCGACTACGATAAGGAAGAATTTGACAGGATAAAGAAAGCTGCCGAAAAAATAAAGGGTAATACCGATGTGTTTGTTGTTATCGGTATCGGCGGATCATATCTTGGAGCAAGAGCTGCTATAGAGTTTTTGAAATCTCCGAATTATAATGCTCTCAAAAAGGATACTCCGGACATTTATTTTACGGGTAATTCAATAAGCTCTACTGCTCTTTCTGAACTTCTTCAGATATGTGAGGGCAAGGATGTATCTATAAATATGATTTCAAAATCAGGTACTACTACAGAGCCTGCTATTGCGTTCAGAGTATTCCGTGAGCTTCTTGAAAATAAGTACGGTAAGGAAGGCGCTAAGGAAAGAATTTTCTGTACTACGGATAAGGCAAAGGGCACTCTTAAGCAGCTTGCAGACCGTGAGGGTTATGAGACCTTTGTTGTACCGGATGATGTAGGCGGACGTTTCAGCGTTCTTACAGCAGTCGGACTTCTTCCTATCGCTGTGTCAGGCGCAGATATTGACGCTCTTATGGGCGGTGCTGCTAAAGCAAGAGAAGAGCTTATGAGTACTGATCTTGATAAGAATGACTGTTATAAATATGCGGCTGTCCGTAATATTCTCTACAGAAAAGGCAAGAGCATTGAGCTTCTCGTAAGCTATGAGCCTGCGTTTACAATGATGTGTGAATGGTGGAAGCAGCTCTTCGGAGAGAGCGAAGGCAAGGATCAGAAGGGGCTGTTCCCGGCAAGCGTTGTATTTTCAACGGATCTTCATTCAATGGGTCAGTTTATACAGGACGGAACAAGAACAATGTTTGAGACTGTAGTTCAGATAGAGAAGCCTAAGTATGAGATAACAATCGGTACTGATCCTGAAAATGTTGACGGTCTTAACTTCCTTTCCGGAAAGACAGTTGACTTTGTCAATAAGAAGGCATTTGAGGGTACAGTTCTTGCACATACAGACGGTAAGGTTCCGAATGTAGTTCTTAATATGAATGACACAAGCGAAGCAGAGCTTGGATATCTTATTTATTTCTTTGAAAAGGCTTGCGCTGTAAGCGGATATACTCTTGGTATCAATCCATTTAATCAGCCGGGTGTTGAAAGTTATAAGAAGAATATGTTTGCTCTTCTCGGCAAACCTGGATACGAAGATCAGAAGGAAGCTCTTGAGGCAAGACTTAAATAACTGGCTGTTTGAAAACTTATTGTAAAATTATAGTTGGCAGCGTTGTCAAAAAATTTTGCTAAAAGAAAAAAGTCTCACATTAAGGCTCCGGCACCCCAAGGGCACTTCCTGCGGGCGCGGCTCGCCGGTGAAAATATATTTGATAAAGTGGTTGACAGTTAGTCAAATATAATATAAAATATAGTTAGCTGAATTATTTTTTATGCAAAGGATAAACTGTTTTGTCAGTGAAAACTTTCAAGGAGGCAAAAATTATGGTTAAACTTATTGTCGGCAAAAAAGGTACAGGTAAGACCAAGAAGCTCATTTCTTTGGCTAATGATGCTGTAGAGGCATCTAACGGTAATGTTGTAGTTATCGAAAAAGGTTCAAAGCTTACTTATGATGTTACACATAAGGCTCGTCTTATCGATACAGAACAGTACAGCATTTCGGGATATGATACATTCTTCGGTTTCCTGAGCGGATTGTGTGCTGGTAACTATGATGTTACTGACGTTCTTGTTGATTCTACTTTCAAGATCGGCGGACAGAATATTGATGAGTTCTCCGAGTTTATTGAGAAGATCAACGGACTTGCAGCGAAGACAGATACACAGTTCACATTCCTTGTATCTGCTGATGAAAGCGATCTTCCTGCCACCCTTGCTGCGGTAGCTGAAAAGGTATGATTATAGTCTTGTACTGAAATTGAAAGAATGGCAACCGCAATCCCACCGGCTTTAGACGGTGAGTTAAGGTTGCCTAAAGCGTAGCTTTGTGATATAATAATCTTATGAGTACAAAATGGAATTCTAAAAACAGACATAAATACTTACTGCAA